>JAQUHH010000068.1 GCA_028683685.1 Bacteroidales bacterium | reverse complement strand
TTATCTTAGTTGTCGCTCTGCTTTTTACTTCGACAACACAATCCTTGTTCAGCCAAACACCTACGGAAGATTATCGACAAAACAACGAAAAATTGTCAACGATGCTTCAGTTGATGAAGTTTGCATATGTCGATACCATTCGATTAGAAAAATATGTAGAAAAAGCCATTGTTGAAATGTTGAAAGATTTGGATCCTCATTCCACCTACATTTCAAAAGAAGAAGTACAACGAACCAACGAACCTTTGCTTGGAAATTTTGAAGGTGTAGGGATTCAATTTCAGATTATAAAAGACACGATAGTGGTTGCAGCCGTCATCAATGGTGGTCCTTCCGAAAAAGTAGGAATCATGGCTGGCGATAAGTTTTTGAAAGTTGATACCGCCACAGCAACGGGCAAAGAGATTAATAATAAATGGGTTTTCGATCGATTGAGAGGTGCCAAAGATACCGAAGTTAATCTTACTATTTTGCGCAGAGGACAATCTAAGCCTTTGCAATTCAGGGTTATTCGCGATAAAATTCCCATCAATAGCATCGATGTTTATTTTATGGTGAGCTCGGATGTCGGCTACATCAAGCTAGACCGTTTTGCACAAACTACCATGGATGAATTTAAAACAGCTTTAAGCGATTTAAAAATCAAGGGAATGAAACATTTAGTCTTGGATTTACGAGGCAATTCTGGTGGATATTTAAATACAGCAATTCAATTATCCGATGAATTTTTGGAAAAAAACAAATTGATTGTGTATACCGAAGGAGCAAATGTTCCAAAGCAACCATATAATTCTACGGAAAAAGGATCGTTTCAAAAAGGACGTTTGGTTGTTTTGATAGATGAAGGTTCTGCTTCTGCCAGCGAAATTGTATCTGGAGCTATTCAAGATTGGGACAGAGGAATTATTATGGGACGTCGCTCTTTTGGAAAAGGGCTTGTTCAAAAACCATATAATTTAAATGATGGTTCGATTATTCGATTCACAACCAGTCGATACTACACGCCGACTGGTAGATCTATTCAAAAGCCATATAATGACGGTGTTGAAGAGTATTATAAAGATTTGTCTCGTCGTCGCGACCATAATGAATTTTTTAATGCAGATAGCATTAAATTTCCCGACTCTTTGCAATACAAAACACCAGCAGGAAGAATTGTATATGGAGGTGGTGGAATTATGCCCGATATTTTTATCCCCATTGATACCAATCGAACTTCTCTTTTTTATGCAAAATTGGCAAGAGCTGGTTTGTTCAATTTATATACGATGAATATTTTGGATCAAAAAAGAAATGAACTGAAAGCTCAATATCCAACTTCTGACGATTTTAGATTGAATTTTAAAGTTGATTCCAAAATGATGGAAGATTTTATGGCGTTTGCTGCCAAAGAAAGTGTAGTAGATAGTTTGGAGTTTGATTTTGTTGCTGAAATGAAAAACTTTATGGAGCAAAATAAAGATTCCATCAATTCACTTTACACGTCTGTTGATTTTGTAAATCCTGAAAAAATCCAAGAACACATTGGTGTTATGTTTACAGAACATGTTAAAAACCAAGTTGTTCAGTACATGAAAGCCCGTGATAATTTTGAAACCGAAAAGTATATTGGTTATCAAATTAAAACTCTTCTTGCAAGAAATTTATATGGAATTACATCTGGTTTGCAAATTTGGTTTGAAGTTGATGATATGTATAACCAAGCAATAGAAACCATTAAAGATGAAAAACTCTTTAAAAAGATGAAAGTCCAACATAATTAATTTTACGCTTATGTCTTTTCAAAAATTTTGGATTAAATTCTCGATTGTTTTTCTAACAATATTTTTTTCTTGTGGATTTTTGCAAGCACAAGATACTGCCTATGTCAGAAATGTTGTTAATGCTCTAACATCGCCAGAGATGTATGGTAGAGCCTACATAAACAAAGGCGATTCATTGGCGGCAGATTTTATTGCTTCCGAATTTCAAAAACTTAATCTTCTGTCATTTGAAAATGATTATTACCAAAATTTCCAAATTTCAACCAATACATTTCCTGGAAAAATGGATTTGTCCATTAATAATTCTATTCTATTAAAGCCTTTTTTTGATTTCCGTATTGTACCTTCTTCCAAAGGAATTCAAGGAACTTTTGAATTAAAAGAAATTCCATACAAAGAACTGACTTCTGTGCGTAAGTTGCGAAAGCGTTTGTCAAAAAATGATTATACCAATTCCATTATCTATTTTGATTTTTCAAAAGCATCGGATAAAGAGCGAAAAAAACTAGAATTTCAAAATCAAAAAATGTTAGCACAAATCAATATTTTTGAATCAAAAGGAATTTTAATTATTGATAAAACTCTGCCTGCATGGGGTTTGTCATCAGGAAGAACACTTCGTCCAGATATTTTGATAAATGTTTTGGCAGACAATTTTCCAAAAAAACCAAAAACGATTCGCTTAAATATTGAAAATCAATATTATCCCTCATACAAAACCCAGAATGTAATGGCTTACATCAAAGGGAAACACCAGCCGGATACTTTTTTCGTTTTAGGAGCTCATTACGACCATTTGGGAATGATGGGATCCGATGTCTATTTTCCGGGAGCCAACGATAACGCCAGCGGAACAGCTGCTGTTTTAGATCTTGCTCGCTACTACATTCAGCCCAAAAATCAGCCTTATTATTCGATGGCTTTTTTTCTTTTTAGTGCCGAAGAAGCCGGTATTTTAGGCTCAAAATTTTATACTGAAAATCCATATTTCCCTTTGCAAAATATTAAATTCATGTTGAATTTGGATATGGTCGGAGCTGGTGAGAAGGGATTGGCTGTGGTAAACGCAATTCCCAACGAAAAAGCGTATAATATTATTGATTCTTTAAATACAGAATATAAATATTTCCCAACTTTAAGAAAAAGAGGGGAAGCGGCCAACAGCGATCATTATTTTTTTCATGCCCAAGGCGTTCCTGCTTTCTTTTTCTACACCATGGGCGATTCTGGCCCCTATCATCATCCGCATGATGATTCAAATCGCTTGACGCTTTCGGCGTATTCAAATTTGTTTGAGATAATTACTAAATTTGTAGAAATTTATCGCTAAAATGGCAAAATTAATTATTGTTCCAACGCCCATCGGCAATTTGGAGGACATTACTTTAAGAGCTATTAATGTTCTGAAAGAGTGTGACTTAATCCTTTGTGAAGACACTCGAACCAGTTCGAAATTGCTTCGACATTTCCAAATTGACAAGCCATGCATTGCGTATCATATGAATAACGAGCATAAGAGTATGGCTCGATTTATAGATGTGATAAAATCTAAAGAAAAGGTGTGTTTAATTTCAGATGCAGGAACTCCAGCGATTTCTGATCCAGGATTTTTGATTGTTCGCGAATGCATCAAAAATGAAATTGAGGTAGAATGTTTGCCCGGACCTACTGCTTTTGTGCCTGCTTTGGTGGCTTCGGGAATCCCATGTGATCGGTTTTTCTTTTATGGTTTTTTGCCACATAAAAAAGGACGCCAAACCGCTCTTATGAGTCTGGCTGAAATGGAAAATACCATCGTTTTATATGAATCTCCGCATCGTTTGATAAAAGCATTGGAGCAAATTAAGGAGTTTTTTGGCGAAAATCGTCAAGTTTGTGTGGCTCGTGAAATTTCTAAAATGTATGAATCATACATTAGAGGAACTGCCGAAGAGGTTCTAAATCATTACAAAGAAAAGGAAAGCATTAAAGGCGAAATTGTAATTATTTTAGCTGGAAAAGAGTAATATTCCTTTTTTATATTATTGTAGCTCAATTTTAACAAAAATATGGCTCAAATTTGCTGTTATTTAGGCTAAAACGAATTTTATTTTGAGCTGTAATCACCTGTTTTTTTATTAAAAAGTAAAGATTTCCTGTAATTTACTGCTCCGTTCTGAAGCGTGTAAATTACAGGAAATCCAAAAAATCATCAAACAAAGATTTTCCATTATTACGCAATTCATCCCTTTTTCAGAAGGACAATATTGGTTCTAAAGCTGAGTTTTTTTAATTTGAGCCCCATTCAATTTTTCGAGAAAAGAACATTAGAATTGCTAAAACTGCAAATACCCCAATGCTTCCAATGAGCAATGAATAATCTTCAATTTGCAATGTTGTGTATAAAAATAGATAGATGGAAACCAGCGAAATACCCAAAATAGCTGTTGATTTTACAGATTTAATCATTGAATAGGTATAGCTAAGAATAAGCGAAATGACGGCTGTTGCTGAAACGAGATATGCCCATGTAAACGGAATATGTTCCGACAATGAAAGCAATAAACTGTAGAATATGATTAATGCTGCTCCGATAAAAAAGTATTGAATAAAATGAATTCTCCTTTTTTGAAATCGTTCGAAAAAGAAAATCAGAGTAAAAGTTAGGAAAATAAACATGATAGCATATTTTGCCGAACGTTCTGTTTTTAAATATTGGTCGACTGGAAACAGTAATTTTACTCCAAATTGTGAAGATTCTGTGCTGTTGTTGCTTCCAATCCATTGTTGTGGATAATTTCTGTTCAAATTCAGCACATTCCAATCAGCAGTAAATCCATCGGCGGTAATATTTCGATTGTCGGGCAAAAAGGAACCGTCAAAACTGGGCGAATTCCACGGTGAAGAAATTTTCACTATCGTCTCTTTTCCTACAGGTGTAAAAGAGAGCATTTCGCTTCCGTTTAAATCAATAAAAACGTCAAAAGAGATATTGTTTTCGGGAATGGGTATTTTGGCAGAAACGCCCGAATTGATAACATCTACGGAAGGGATTCCAGGTTGCATTTCAACGGATTGATTGTCCCAAAGGATGTTTATTTTCTTTTTAATTCCGCGCATATCATTTATTCCTAATGAAATATAAGCTTCGTCCCATAAAATATCCTCGGTGTTCAAATTTAATTGTTGAATATCAGGTTTAGCAAAATTTCCTTTGATTTGTAATTTTGAATTATATACGACTACTTTATAAATTCCACGATATCTGATTTCGGGTTCTATTTTTCCATCAATAAAAAGTTTTTCAGGTAAAAAATGGGCGTTTTTTGTGATATATGTCAAGGGTTTAGCGGGGTCGGCTTGTTTAAAAGGAATTGTGAGTATGGGACCATTAATGTATTGAGAATATGCCCATTTGGAACAAATATCGTGAATTACCTCATTGCGATATGAAATTCGCTCCCGAATTAAACTTTTTATCATCCCCTGCGGGATGAGCAGTAATAAGATTAATACGCCAATGATTGCTAATTTGAAACCGGCTGAGTTTTTCATCCATTCTTTAATCTCTGAAATCGTAGACATAATTTTTGATTTTTGGTGTACACTTTTGAAATTCTCTTTTTCGAAGAGGTGTTTCATAATCTCTTCTTAAACTGTTTTAATAAACTGATAATCAGGTTTGAAATTGCCTTTTGAAATGTGAAAAATATTTAATTGTTATTTTGAGGGTTGATAAATTATTTTTATTCGTTTAAGTGTCTGATAATCTGTAATTTGTATTATTGATTTTAATAAAAACAAGGAAATTAATCACTTATTATATATTGTATTCTAAAAAAAATCTAATTTTGCAAATTGCATGAAGGATACTGACATTTGTATTGATTTGAAAAAATGTGAGATGAAGTCATGTTTATTTTGATAAAAAACAATTAAAAACAAAAACAGAAAAAATGGCCAAAAACTTGGTAATAGTTGAGTCTCCCGCCAAAGCTAAGACGATAGAGAAATTTTTAGGGAAAGATTTTATTGTAAAATCCAGCATGGGTCATATTCGTGATTTGCCGACCAAAGATATTGGAATCGACATCGCCAATGACTTTAACCCACTGTATGAGATTTTGCCAGATAAAACCAAGATTTTAACCGAATTAAAAAAATTATCGAAAGCAGCAGAAACTGTCTGGCTCGCAACTGATGAGGACCGTGAAGGAGAAGCCATTTCTTGGCACTTAATGGAAGCATTAAAAGTTCCAGATGAAAAAGTTAGACGGATTGCATTCCACGAAATAACGGAACATGCCGTTAAAAATGCCGTTGAAAATCCCCGTTCTGTCAATTTTGATTTGGTGAATGCTCAACAAGCTCGACGTGTGTTAGATCGTATTGTGGGTTTTGAACTTTCGCCCGTATTATGGCGCAAAGTAAAACCTGCTCTTTCGGCAGGTAGGGTTCAATCCGTTGCCGTTCGATTGATTGTGGAACGAGAAAAAGAAATTCAAAACTTTACTTCGACTTCTTCTTTTAAAGTTGTTGGTGATTTTATGGTTAAAAGAGATAAAGAATTAGTGCCTGTTAAAGCCGAATTAGACAAAAAATTTGCATCTCTTAAAGAGGCACAGGATTTTTTAAATAATTGTTTGGATGCAGAATATCAAATTTCGGATATTATTACCAATCCTATAAAACGCTCACCTGCAGCTCCTTTTACAACTTCAACTTTGCAACAAGAGGCTTCTCGGAAATTAGGATATTCCGTTTCGAGAACCATGACCTTGGCACAACAACTATATGAAGATGGATTAATTACATATATGAGAACCGACTCTGTTAATCTGTCTGATTTGGCTTTGGGGACTACAAAAAAAGAGATTATTGAAATTTATGGTGCGGAATATTCTAAAACCCGAAAACATACTGGTAAAATCAAAGGTGCTCAAGAAGCCCATGAAGCCATTCGTCCAACCTACATGAGCAATCATGAAATACGTAAAGAGGCTTCGCTAAGCAGATTGTATAATTTAATTTGGAAACGAACCATTGCTTCGCAAATGAGTGATGCTTTGATTGAAAAAACAGTGATTACGATTGATATTTCGAATCATAAAGCAAAATTTATTTCTACTGGTGAAGTTATTAAATTTGAAGGATTCTTAAAAGTATATTTGGAATCAAAAGATGATGAGGATGAAGATGCTACGCAAAATAATTTACCCTTAGTAAAAGTGGGTGAAAAGCTTGAAGCAGAAGCGATTACGGCACAACAAAAATTTGCTCAACATCCACCCAGATATACAGAAGCAAGTTTGGTAAAAAAACTTGAAGACCTAGGAATTGGAAGACCATCTACATATGCTCCAACCATTTCAACAATTCAGAAACGTGGCTATGTTGTTAAAGAAGACAGAGATGGAACAATCCGCGAATATTCTGTAGTTACCTTGAAAAAAGGAAAAATAAAAACAGAAACGAAAACGGAGAAAACAGGATTCGAAAAATCCAAAATGTTTCCAACCGATATAGGTATTGTTGTGAATAATTTCTTAGTTGAAAATTTTAATCAAATTTTGGATTATCATTTTACAGCCAACGTTGAGAAAGAGTTTGATGAAATTGCTTCAGGTCATATTGTTTGGCAAAAAATGATTGGAAAGTTTTATGAAACCTTCCATCCAAGTGTTGAAGATGCCATAAAGAATTCTGAAAAAGCCAGTGGTGAGCGTCTTTTAGGTGTAGATCCAAAAACGGGAAAGAATGTTTATTCCAAATTAGGCCGCTATGGTGCTATGATTCAAATGGGAGAAGTAAGCGATGAAATCAAACCTACATTTGCAAAAATGAAAAAGGAACAGTCCATCGAAACTATTACTTTGGAAGAGGCTTTGGATTTATTTAAATTGCCACGTTTGGTGGGACAAATTGATAATATTGATGTTACCGTAGGCATTGGTAGATTTGGTCCGTATGCAAAAATGGATAAAAGTTTTATTACTATTCCCAAAGATAAGGATTTGATGGAAATTACTTTGGAAGAAATTCAGGAACTCATCGAAATAAAACGCAAAACAGACAAACTTCGAGAACCTCGTTTGCTCGGAAAAATTAAAGATGAAGAAGTTTATGTTGCGGCCGGAAGATATGGTCCTTTTGCTAAAGTGGGTACAAAAAATCATGCCATTCCAAAAGGAACAGATATTACTCAACTTACGCTCGATGATGTTTTGAAAATAATTGAAGGTACTGCTTCAAAAGGTGTTTTAAAAAGCTTTGACCAAGATGAACAATTAAAAGTTATGTCTGGAAGATATGGTTCTTATATTAGTTTTAAAAAAGAAAATTATAAGATTCCAAAGGATATGGATGTTGACACTTTAACCTATGAAGACTGTTTGAAAATTGTTGAAGCTCCTGAAAATAAGCCTGCTAAAAGAAAAGTATTTCGCAAAACTAAAAAGAAATAAACCATGGTAGAATTGCCCCTATTTTTTAATCCAATTAATGAAGACATCGTTCTTTTTGATGCTGATAAATTTTCTAAAACAGCTTTTGGAAATATCTTTAAAATTCATCGAGAAGATTCTTTTCCAGAATTAGAAGGGGCTGATATTGCCATTATTGGAGTTAATGAAGATCGAAATGCACTCGAAAATAAAGGCTGTGGATTAGCCCCAGATTACATCCGTCATAAACTCTATTCTCTTTTTGCCGTTAAAGAAAATACCAAAATTGTTGATTTGGGAAATCTTAAAAATGGACATAAAATAACGGATACATATATCGCTTTAAGTCAAATAATGGCTCATTTGTTGGAATTTAATATTGTTCCAATTATTATTGGTGGTAGTCAGGATTTGACTTTTTCGATGTATAAAACTTACGAACAAGTGAAAAGAGTTGTCAATATTGCGTCCATTGATTCGCGTTTTGATATTGGTTCGGAAGATGCTCCTATGAATGCTCAGGCATATTTGAGTAAAATTATTTTGGAACAACCCAATTTTCTTTTTAATTACACCAATATTGGGTATCAAACTTATTTTGTTGATCAAGAATCTATTGAATTGATGAATAATTTGTATTTTGATGCTTATCGTTTGGGAAATGTTAGGGCTGATATGCAAGAACTGGAGCCTGTTATGCGAAATGCAGATTTACTTACCATTGATGTTGGGTCTATCCGACAATCTGATTTTCCAGCTAACTTTTATGCATCTCCCAATGGTTTTACGGGAGATGAAATTTGCAAAATTACCCGCTATGCTGGAATTAGCGATAAAGTGAGTTCTATTGGTTTCTTTGAGTATAATCCAATGCTTGATCAAAATAAGCAATCTGCCCATTTAATTGCACAAATGATTTGGTATTTTGTTGAAGGTTTTTACAATCGAAAGCAAGATTATCCAAATTTGTCAAAAGATCATTACATCAAATATTTTGTATCCATTCAGGAAGGTTTATACGACATCAAGTTTTATAAAAGCAAAAAAACAAATCGTTGGTGGATGGAAGTTCCATATCCACCCGATAAAAAATCGAGATACGAACGACATAATATTGTTCCATGCTCTTATAAAGATTATGAAACAGCCTGTAGTGACGATATTCCAGAACGTTGGTGGCAAGCTATGAAAAAGATGGTCTAAATTTATTTATTATTTATTGAGTTCGTTTTTTTACGGAATTATTCAATATTTTTTATTGGACAATCCTATTTTATATGTAAAAATATTCGTTTAAACCTGAAAATGTGCATATTTGTAGAAAAAACATTTGATTTATCTATTAAAAAACTTAATTTTGTAAAAAAAAGATATATTTACTATAATTAAACACATCAAACAATTATGAAAAGAATTTTTTATGCTTTTTTAGCAATGCTTTTGGTTGGTAATTCAATCACTGCTTTTGGTACGAATCCGCCTGATGAAGGAATGTGGTTGCCTATGCTTGTAAACCGTTTGAATTATGCGGATATGAAAAAAATGGGTCTGCAGTTAACTCCAGAAGAATTGTATAACATTAATCGTCCGAGTTTGAAAGATGCCATAGTACAATTGGATGGTGGTTCTTGTACTGCCGAAATCGTTTCAAAAGAAGGATTAATGCTTACTAATCACCATTGTGCTTATGGTGCTGTTCAGGCTGCTAGTAGTGTTCAAAATGATTATTTAACAGACGGTTTTTGGGCATATTCCAAAAAAGAAGAAATTAAAACGGACATGACGGCTACTTTTTTGGTTCGTATGGATGACGTTACTTCAAAAGTACTTGAAGGAATAGATTACGAAACTTCAGAAAGTGATAGATCTAAAAATATTAGAACCGTAATTGGAAAACTAAAAAAGG
>JAQUHH010000067.1 GCA_028683685.1 Bacteroidales bacterium | reverse complement strand
CATCATAAAATAATTAAAGCTCTATCAATGTATTAATTAGCTGTTTTGATGAACATCGATATTTTTGGTACTAAAACATAAAAGTTCATACTTTTGTTCATCTTTTAGCTGGGATACTTTGTTCATAAGTCATAGTTTATCAACAATTTTATTTCAAAAACGCAAATAATAAAAAAAACATAAAGTTATTAATAGTTATTAAGACATTATGCACATGTTTTCAACACTTATTCAACAGAAATTACTAATTTTGTATACAGGTTTTTTAATCCATCGTTTTATAACTATATAAAGATAGTTTTAATCTTTGAAAAATAACTTTTAAAAAATAAAAAAATCATATTATTGTTTTTAATATATTATAAATCATTCACTTATGAAAATAATATTGGCTTCTGATCATGCTGGATTTACAATTAAAGAGCATATAAAAGCGTTTCTTTTAAAACAAGAAATTGAAGTGCTCGATTATGGAACTTTTTCATACGATAGTGTAGATTATCCCGATTTTTCTCATGCTGCTGCTTTGCAAGTAACCGAAGATATTGGCAGCATAGGAATTTTAATTTGTGGTTCAGGAAATGGAATTTGTATGACTGCCAATAAGCATATTGGTATCCGTGCAGCTTTGTGTTGGAACGAAGAAATTGCCATGATGGCTCGTGCTCACAATGATGCTAATATTTTGTGCATGCCCGGAAGATACGTTACGGTTTTGGAAGCAGAAGCCATTACCACCACTTTTTTAAATACTAAATTTGAAGGCGGACGACATTTATTGCGAATCAATAAAATTGAAAATGAATAATTTACTCATCTTATCAAAAAGAAAGATTATTAATAATCTGGATGAAGTTTTATTGGATATTGAAAAAAACATAAGAACCAGTAGCCATTTCTTACAATGGGTGAATAGTGATGTTAGTCAGAACCTTATCCGAAAAAAAGAAAAAAAAGTATTTTATATTACCGAAGGAAATTTAATTATTTATTTTGATGATAATTTTGATACGATTGAAAAATCATTGATTATTACTCCTCGAAATATTTTATCAAATATCAATGATTTTTATGAAATTTCAAAAATAAATAAATATTCCACAAATTTCCAAATTATCAATTTAAATACCATAAAAACCAAACTTACAATCTATTTTACTATCCACAATAAAGATTTGAAAATGTTGAAAGACAAGCATTTACGCAAACTTTTTTATTGTATAGATTGTGGTAAATGTCAAACTGTTTGTCCTATTAATTTAGTTGTTTCTGAATTTTCGCCCATTGATGAAATTTTACGTCAATACGAACAAAACGAATCCATTAACGAACCTTTATGTACTTCGTGCAAGGCTTGTGAAAAAGTTTGTCCTGTCAACATTAAATTATCAGAATATTTGCTCAATTTAAAATTTAAAAAAGATAAATCGTTTACCGAACGTATTCTTCTCCTTTTTAATAAAAATGAGAAATATCATATTAAAACCAATAAATACATTAATAACAGATTAAAAAGTACGTGAACACAAACAATTTAAAAGAATTTTATCACATAGAACGCAAAGTGCGCAGGTTTCCTTTTATAATCGATATTATAAAAGGTTTTGCTTTTTATGCCCTTATCTTCTTTGTATTACTCAGCCTTGAGCTATTTTTATATCTGTCCCCTTTGTTCAAAATTTTGTTCTTTACGCTTTTTCTAGGAAGTGCTGCTTTTTATTTTATTACCAAATATTACTATTTCTATAAAAAAAGACTCTATAATGATACTAAAAACAGAAATAAAAATAACCACAAGTTATTTGAAATTATTAAAAATACATTTCAACTTATTGATTTACATAAACAAAAGTCTTATTCTACCGAATTAGTCGGCTTGGCCGTCGACGAAAGAAAAGTTTTTGTTGCCAAAGAGATGAATGAAGAGACTTTTGTTAAGGCCAAGAAAAAGAATCAAAAATGGGCCCTTATTTTCCTTCTACTGGCTTTGTTTGTGTTTTTTATTCCCTTTGTTTCAAAACCTTATCAGGAAGCTGCCATTCGCTCTATTAATATGACTTCCAGCTACCAAAAGCCACTTCCTTATTCCATTCACCTACAAAATCCAAATTTATCGGTTTATAGAAATGAAAATTTAACTCTGGAAGTCAAACTTTCTGGACAAGATTATCCTTCTGAAATCAGCATTAATATCAATGGAAATAAATCTAAATTAAAAAAAGAAAAAACTGATTTCTTTACCTATCAGCTTACCAATATTCGTCAGAATTTATCTTTTACTATCGAAACAAGCGATTATATATCAGAAGTTTACCAAGTTAAAGTAATTGATAAACCCAAAATCTTACATTATAAAATTACAGCCAATTATCCTGCTTATTTAAATCGTGATAAAGAGTTGTTCGAGAATATTAATTATTTTAATATACCTGTGGGTACGACGCTGAATTTCGAATTTTTAGCTGAAAATACAGATGAGTTCAAAATTTCCAATCCGAACGGTACTATTTTGTTGACTCATATTAATAATGTATATAAGTTTAAATTGCCAGTGGCTCAAAATAGTCAATTTTCTGCTTTTTCAAGCCATAAAAATTCTGCTTTTACTGATAGCTTAAGCATTGATATTAAAGTTATTGACGACGAATATCCCAATGTTTTTCTTCGTGCTTTTCAAGATTCTTTATACGAAAATGTAATCTATTTAATTGGCCAGGCAAACGATGATTATGGATTGACAAAAGCCACCATCGTTGTAGACATTTTTCAATCGGAAAACGACAAAGGAACAAGTAAAACAATCAATATTCCCTTCGGAAATTCACCTACCATGTTTAATATTAGCGAAGTGATAAATCTCTATAATTATATGGAAACATTGCCCCGAAGAATTGAGTTATATGTGGAAGTATATGATAATGATAAACTTAGAGGATTTAAAAAAGCAAATTCGCAAAAACATATCTTTATTTTTAAAACCGATGAAGAGAAAAAAATAGAATCGGAACAGCTTCAAAATAAGCAAATGAACTCACTTTCCGATCTTTCCAATCAAGCAGAGCAAATGGATAAGAAACTTGAAGATCTTAAAAATATGCTTAAAACACAATTGAATAAAGATTGGAAAACGCAACAAAAAATTGAGGAATTAAAAAAACAATACGAAGATATAAAGAAACAAGTCGACCAGTTGGATAAAGAGATGCAACAAAATCCTTTGCAAAAAGAGAAATCGGATGCCGAAAAAGAGATTGAAAAAATGTTGCAAGAAATGTTGAATAAAGAACTTGATGCAATGCTCAAAGAATTTGATAAAATGCTGAATGAAAATAAGGCTGATAAAATTATGGAGCAACTGGAAAACATCAAACAAGAGAATAAATCGCTCAAAGAGAATGTCGATAAAAACTTGGAAGATTTCAAACAACAGGCTTTTGAAGATAAATTAGATGAGGCTCTAGAAAAAATTGATGAAATTATTGAAAAACAAGAGAAACTAAATAAAGAAGAGCTGAATAAACAAACCAAAGATAAGATTAACGAAAAGCAAGAGGCCATTCAAAAAGAATTTAAGGAGTTTAGTCAGGAGATGGAAAAATTGCGTCAAATGAATAAAGATTTGGAGCGTCCCAATTCATTAATGGAAACCAAGCCACAGGAGCAAGCTATTGATCAGGAAATGCAAGATGCTCAAGAAAACATGGACGACGGTAAGACGGGCAAAGCGAAAAAAAATCAGCAAAATGCGGAAGACCAAATGAAAGATTTGCAGGACAAACTTCAAAAGAATAAAGAACAGATGGAGGAGGAGAATCTGGACGAGGACATTGAAGCCACGCGTGAATTACTAAAAAACTTGATTAGAATAAGCTTTCAACAAGAAGAATTGATGAAAAATGTTCAACGTACGCGTACCATAGATCCGGCTTTTAATGATTTTATACGCACTCAAAAGAGTCTTGAGCAGCAATATAAAATCTTGGGCGATACACTTCGAGCTCTCGCAAAACGTCAGCCGATGGTTAAAAGCTTTGTATTAAAAGAATACGGAATGATAGAATCCAACTTAAATGGTTTAACGGATTTTATGGTTGATAAGAAAATTGGTGAAACCGCTAAACGTCAGCAGTTTATAATGACATCTACCAATAATTTGGCTTTGATGCTTGCAGAATCATTAAAAAATATGCGAAGCCAAAAGAGTAAAGGTTCATCGTCATCTTCCAAAAAGAAATCAGATTCGGAGTGCGATAGCGAAGGGAATAAGAAAAAACCCAATAAAGGGAAACCCAAAATGCCAGATATTAAAAAACTGCAAGAGATGCTCAGTGAGCAGATTAAGCAAGGTGGAAAAAAGATAGAACAGGGAGAAGGACAAAAAATGAGCGAAGAATTGGCTCGTATGGCTGCACAACAAGAGGCTATTCGTCGTATGTTGCAAGAATATCTCGATCAACTCAAACAGGAAGGGCAGGGCTTGGATGGGAAAATAGAACGTTTAATGAAAGAAATGGAGCTAAACGAAAAGGATATTGTCAATCGAAATATCAATCAAAATACCTTAAATCGTTTGCGACAAATTGAAACACGTTTGCTGGAATCTGAAAAAGCAGAACTCGAAAGAGAAAAAGAGGAGCGGAGGGAGTCGACAGAAGCAAAAGATCTGATACCCAATAATATAGACTTGCTAAAAAACAATGAATTGCACAAAAGAAATCAGCAAGAATTGTTAAAACAGAACCCAATCAAATTAAAAAACTATTATAGGGAAAATGTTTCAAAATATTTTCTTAATTTTGAAGACCCTAAATAATTGCATTATGAAAATAGAACTATCTTCCGATTTTGATCAATTAAATAAGATTGATGCTATCATAGAACAGATTTGTAATGATTATCAACTCTACGATACATATTATGGTTGCCTTTCCATGGCCATAAATGAGGCGGCAAAAAATGCAATGATTCATGGAAATAAGATGGATGCTTCCAAAAAAGTGAGTATAGAGTTTTCGCTCTCGTCCGACGAAATTTCTATTTCTGTAAGCGATGAGGGTAGGGGCTTTGATTATGAAGAGGAGCTTCTTTTATTAAATACTAATCCAAGTGGAAATGGTTTGGAAATTATTCAATTGACTTCGGATGCTTTAGAATTTTCAAATAATGGATCTACTGTCGAAATGAAATTTAATGTGGTCAATGATTCTCAATTTAAAATGAACGAAAAACGACGAGCTAAATTGATGGATTCGAAAAAGCAGTCAACAAAACAAGGTATAAAGAATAATGCCGAATAATATTCAATTTATCAGTCAGGATGTTGCTTTCCAATTAAAGCAAAAAAGGAAGATTAAAAAGTGGTTGACAGATTTAATAAATTCTCATCATAAAAGGGTAGGGGAAATCAGCATTGTTTTTTCCAATAATGATTATGTTTTGGAAGTGAACAAGCAATTTCTATCCCACGATTTTTATACAGATATTATCACTTTTAATTATAATGAAGATGATTTTATTAGTGGCGATTTAATTATAAGCATTGATATGGTTCGTGAAAATGCAGAAAAATACGAAGAGACTTTTGAGCATGAATTACATCGTGTTGTCGTTCACGGAATTTTGCATTTATTGGGATTAAATGACGAAACCAAAAAGGAAGAAGCAGCGATGAGAATTGCTGAAAACGATGCTTTAAAAATGCTTTAATCGGCAAATAATCAGTTTAATAAGAAGAATGTTTCACGTGGAACAATGAAAATATGTTTGAAAAATTTGATGTCATAGTAGTCGGTGCCGGACACGCTGGATGTGAAGCTGCGTATGCAGCGGCAAAATTAGGATCCAAAACGCTTTTAATTACCCAAAACCTAAATACCATCGCCCAAATGTCTTGCAATCCTGCCATGGGTGGAATTGCCAAAGGACAGTTGTTATGCGAAATTGATGCTTTGGGAGGAATGAGTGCCATCGTTACCGATCACACCAAGATTCAGTTTAGAATGCTCAATCGGTCAAAAGGTCCAGCTATGTGGAGTCCCAGAGCACAATCCGACAAAGCGATGTTTACATTAAAATGGAAACAAGTGCTCGAAACTACCGATAATTTGAGTCTATGGCAAGACGATGTCGAATCTCTAATTTTCGAAAAAGATATAATTAAAGGAGTGAAAACTCAATTGGGAATTTCTATTTTTTCCAAAACTATTATATTAACCAATGGAACCTTTTTGAAAGGGAAAATTCACATTGGAAAAGTAAATTATTCTGGTGGAAGAATAGGGGAGATGGCAAGTCAGAATTTATCGGATTATTTGAAAGAACGCGGCATCGAAGTAAAGCGATTAAAAACTGGAACGCCCGTAAGAGTCGACGGTAGAAGTATCGATTTTTCTAAATTAGAAGAACAAAAAGGCGACAATCCTCCCGGTAAATTTTCCTTTACGAATACGCCTCCTCTGGAAAACCAAATGAGTTGTTGGATGACGTATACTTCGCAAGAAGTGCATGATATTTTGCGAACGGGATTTGATGATTCGCCCATGTTTGCAGGAAGAATTCAAGGAGTTGGACCCCGATATTGTCCCAGTATTGAAGATAAAATAGATCGATTTTCGGAACGGAATAAACATCTATTATTTATAGAACCCGAAGGCAGAATGACCAATGAGTTTTATATAAATGGTTTTTCATCTTCTTTACCCATAGAGATTCAATATGAGGCTTTGCGGAAAATAAGGGGTTTCGAAAATGCACGAATTGTAAAACCCGGTTATGCTATTGAATATGATTATTTCGATCCTACTCAATTAAAACACACCATGGAAACCAAGGCTATTGCGAATTTGTTTTTCGCTGGACAAATAAATGGAACAACTGGTTATGAAGAGGCTGCTGCCCAAGGTTTGATGGCCGGAATTAATGCACATCAAAACATTGTAGAAGGAGAGCCTTTTATTTTAAATCGTACCGAAGCTTACATTGCTGTTTTAATTGACGACATTGTGACCAAGGGTGTGGATGAACCCTATCGAATGTTTACATCCAGGGCTGAACACCGGATTTTATTACGTCAAAATAATGCGGATGAACGCCTCACACCCAAAGGATATAAATTGGGGTTAATTGACGAACAGAGATATAAAAGTGTATTAGAAAAATACCAAAAAGTAGAAAAAATCGTCTCTTTTTGCGAAACGACAGGTATTTCCCCAGCAGATATTAACTCCTATTTACAGGAATTAGAGACCAGCGAATTGTCTCAAAAAGTAAAGTTGAAAGTTTTGATAACACGTCCGCAGATTAATATTATAGATTTGTTTTCGCACTTACCCATCTGTACTCAATTTATCAATGATCATGCTATTTTGGAAGCAGAGTTACTAGAAGCGGAGATTCGTATTAAATACCACAGCTATATTATCAAAGAGATGGAAACTGCCAATAAAATATTAAAATTTGAAAATATTAAAATTCCAGAAGATATTGATTATTTCAAGTTTACAGCTTTGTCTACAGAAGCGCGACAAAAATTATCTAAAATCCGCCCTCATACCCTTGGACAAGCAACTCGAATTAGCGGTATAACCCCTTCAGATATTTCAGTTTTATTGGTGCATTTTGGAAGATAAGTTTTTTTAGAAAATGTTCCACGTGAAACATAGTTCATAAGTTGTTGATAATGATGTTTTCGGAATAGATGACTGGTGTCATCGGTCGATGAGTTCCGATTCTCGGGCTAGACTACTTCGAAATTCCGTGTTTTTTTTAGATTGAAGAAATAGATTGAAGGGATTGATTTTAGATTGAAATAATAGATTGAGGGGATTGAAGAAATAGATTGAAGGAGATTGAAGAAATAGATTGAGGGGATTGAAGAAATAGATTGAGGGGATTGAAGAAATAGATTGAGGGGATTGAAGAAATAGATTGAAGGAGATTGAAGAAATAGATTGAGGGGATTGAAATAATAGATTGAGGGGATTGAAGAAATAGATTTATTTGAGATTAGAAATGAAGATTGAATCGATTGCCTTGCTCTACTTCACCGCCGAATTTTTACAATGCTATTTTTTAAATTATTAAAATTCATTTTCCCACAAAGTAGCTTTTTTCTTTTTAAGAACTTATTCAAGTGATTCTCCGTTTTAATTGTTTTAAGAATTTTTTGTTTAGTACTATCATTACCGATTTTTGCTAATATTAATAACCACAGAGTCAGTACATTGTATTTTTATATTCAGCTAAAACGGTTTAGAAATTTTGGTATTTTTCTTTGATGTTTTTCATTACGAAGTAGAAAAAAATGCAGTATCTTTGATCTCTATTTTCTACATTTATAATGAATTAATATTCAGCCTAGTATGAAAAAATATAAACTTCAGAACAACAAGCATTTCATTTTTATACTCCTCTCTGTCATTTTTGTCTCTATCTGGATGGTTGTGGATCAGTATGGAAAATACAATCTCAATCTGGATACTATTCAAAATAAAATAGAAAAAAGTGTTCATAAAAAAGAAAGACTTTTAGAAACCAATCTGAAATATATTTCAGATTCATTGGTTTCAAATACGTTTGATAAACTTATTTTATTTAAAAAACGGGAATCTCAAGTTTATAAAAATGGAATTGAATTTTATTATTACGAACAAGGATATTTAAAATATTGGTCCACCAATTTGATACCTGTTCCAGATGTAATGGATACTAAAATGCTACAATCCAATCTTTGGGAATTAAAAAATGGATTTTTTTATCAAAAACATATAAACATTGATAGCAATATTATTATTTTGGCACTTTTTCCTCTTCAGAGTAAATATTCATACGAAAATTCTTATTTATCCAATAATTTCCATTCTTCTTTTAAAGTTCCAGACAATGTCAAACTCGTTATTACAAATACAGAACATGAAATAAAAAACAGCCAAAACGATTATCTTTTTTCAGTCTTCAAAGAAACCATGCCCAAAACGGACTTATCTGTGTTATTTGATATATTTATCTTTTTTATCGTCCTTTTCCTATCGCTTTTATCCCTTGATAAATATTTGATATACAAAAGAATACCTAAAATTAAAAAGTATTATTTATACACAAGTATTCTTGTTGGTTTATTGATAACACGAATTTTGATGTTTGTTTATAAGTTTCCGTATGACCTCTATTCAAGTAAGCTATTTAGTCCCGAATATTATGCCTCTTCTGCTTTACTTCCTTCATTGGGAGACTTGTTAATCAATGTGTTAACGGTTTTTATCGTTGTTATGATTGTTTTTTACAGAGTGAAAATCGATCCTATTGTTTTGAAAAACAGAAAGATTGCCAAAATCTTAAATATCTCTATTGGCTTGCTTTTCACAGCACCAGTTTATTTCTTACACCTCTCACTTATTGGTGTTTTTAAAGGGGTTGTTTTGAATTCTAATGTCCAGTTGGCCACAGAAAATTTCTTCAAATTTCAATTTTTGAGTTATTTGGTCTTTTTTATTTTTGTTTTGACTTTAGGAATCTGTTTTATTTTAGCTCTGAAAAGTATAATTATCTCAAAAAAGTTTCTCAAAAACTATTTCGACTGCCGTTATTATTTTGCCATTTTTGCACTCATAACCAGCTTTTTATTGTACCAAACTTATCCCTACTTTGACTTTATTTTGCTTTATTTTGTCTTTTTAGGAATCCTATTTTATGTAACTAGTAATTTCAAGAACAAGTCGAAAACACTGATTTTGCTTCTTTTTATTATCAATTCTTCCATTTTTACTTCGCAAACATTAAATAAATTTAATACCCAAAAAGAACAAAACCATCGCTTGCTGTTGGCGATGAAAATAGCCAATGAACACGATCCGATGGTAGAATATCGCTTGAGTGAAATAAACGACGAAATACCCAAAGATACCACCATCAACAAGCTTTTTGTAGATTTAGAAACGAATGAAAAAGCAATTATTGATCATATTTCTAAAGAATATTTGTCTACTTTTATGTATCGTTATAAAATATTGGTAACGATTTGTTCTGAAAATCAGAATCTTATAATACAACCCGACAATTATGAAATAAATTGTGGTCAATTTTTCAGAAAGAAAATAAACACTTTTGGTTCTTTCAAAAGTGCAGATAATATTTGGTTTATGAATTATGAACCGGGAACGGTCAGTTATTTATCCATTATAAAAATTTCTCGCAAAACCGAAAATGGAACGCGTCGGTTTTATACCCTATATATTGAGCTGGACTCGAAAT
>JAQUHH010000066.1 GCA_028683685.1 Bacteroidales bacterium | reverse complement strand
CAATATTCTTTATTTTAAGGGGCTTACTTTTCAAAAAACCAAATATTTGATAATATTATTACTGATAGTCAGTTAGTTGCAATTGGATTAAAGCGTTTTTTATTTTTTATCGGACAATAGTGAATTCATAATTACAACTTCTCTAGAAATATATAAAATAACTTTATAAATTAGTTATCATATGAACAATAGCAGAAACAACTCCTGCAAATGCATACACATCTTTCCCATCTTGTGCGGGAGAATCTGGATCGTTCAAAGCCCAATATTCAGCACAAGCATCTGCAAAAGAAGAAACAGATCCACGTGCAATTGGTTGAGGATTTTCAATTTCCCAATAATAGGAACTATATCTATAAATCGCAAAAGTTCTTAAAATTCTGTTTTTCTGCTCAGTATTCAAAGTAGAATTTCGAGTGGTATATTCTTCAACATCTTTAATAAAGTCAATTTTACTATCAAAGTCTAAATCATTTACATTTAAAAATGTTGTATTAATAATCGAATATTCATTTTTATCAATTCTGTTTTTATAGAGTAAATTTAATATTAAATCTGATTTAAAATTACCATCATTATCAAAAGATTTAAATACACCATCTACACATAAATCAAATAATTGATTACAGTCATTTATAATATTAACTCTAAAATTCATATTAACTTTTGAAATTTTATCACAAATACTTGATTCATAAATATCTGCTGACATAATAAATTGTAAAACTTCATTGTGCAAGTAACCAACATAATCAAAAGGATTATTTTTATTTTCAATATTATAAACCCCTTTATTCTTTAAAGCAAATGTTGTGCTCTTTTTATAATTGTTAAAAATATTCAGTACCTCAGACTTAATTTGAGATGTATTGTCATTTTTGTCTTTATTAATAACAACATTATCCTTCTTACAACCAGCAAATCCAATTCCTACTAAGGCAAGGAATAATCCTCCATAAATTAACTTTTTCATTTTTATAAAATTTAAATTTCTTGTCTACTCCGATTTAATGTCCCGTTTCGACTTAATCAGACCATTCTGGTCAAATTTTTCTAAGTCTGCATTGTTTTTTATTTATTCCGAAAAAGTCGGTAGCTTTACAATGCATTTTCTTTCTTAACTTGCCCATAACTTATTTCTAAGAACGGAAAAACCGTTATAAGACAGCCAAATCCCGAAGGCTTTGCTCGGCTTTCAATTGTTCTTATTTTTTTACAAATGTAGTTAGTTTTTTAGATAAACAAAATTATTTTGCAGTTTTTGTTTATAAATCTGTTTCATTCTCAAAATAAATATAATTTCCACATGCTCCTAAAATAAATAGAACTGAATATATGGATATTATTCCGCTGATTTTTCATCTATTTTTATCCAAAACCAAGCAGAACATAATATTAATCATTAATTTTGTACCGTTACGGTTTCTATAATAGTACAATTCAATAAATATCTTTTGCACAATAACAGAAACTCTATCGGCATAAACCAAAACTAAAACCAAATTATCCCATGGTCTAATTTGATTTAAGATTTGGTATTACATTTAAATATCAGATAAAATGAATGTTCAAGATAACATAACTCTCATTGCTGGACCTTGCAGTGCCGAAAGCAAAGAACAACTATTTAATACCGCTTCAGAACTTAAAAAGCTGAATATTAAATATTTCAGAGCTGGCATTTGGAAACCCAGAACTCGTCCTGGCGACTTTGAGGGAGTGGGATCTATTGGTTTAAAGTGGTTGCAAGAAGTGAAATCTACTTTTGGAATTCCTGTTGCAACAGAAGTTGCCAGCACCAAGCATGTAGAAGAAGCCCTAAAAGCGGGCATCGACATGTTGTGGCTTGGAACCAGAACAACAACCAATCCTTTTCTTGTTCAGGAAATTGCAGAATCCCTTAGAGGAGTAACGATTCCTATAATGATAAAAAATCCCATCAATCCAGATTTAAAACTTTGGCTGGGTGCTTTTGAACGATTTTCAATGTGTGGAATCCATCATCTTTCTGCCATTCACAGAGGTTTTTCAGTGTACGAACGCATTAAATATAGAAACAATCCAAATTGGCAAATTGCCATTGATTTTAAACATGAAATGCCCGAAACTCCCATGATTTGCGATCCATCGCACATTGCTGGAAAAAGAAGTTATGTACAAGAAATTTCTCAAAAAGCACTCGATCTGAACTTCGACGGACTCTTTATCGAATCACATTACCAACCTGATAAGGCGCTAACAGATAGCGAACAACAACTTTCACCATCCGATTTGGAAACTATTATTGAAAAACTTATCCTTCGTCAAAGAATCAACGCCGATGAAGATGAAATCAATGAATATCGTAACCAAATTGATGTATATGATGAAAATTTGATTCAAATTCTGAAACAACGCATGGAAATATCGAAAAAAATTGGAGAATTTAAAGCCAAACATAATCTCTCTATTTTGCAAAGTGTGAGATGGGAAGAATTGCTATTAAACAACCTTAATAATGCTCAAAAAGAAAGTCTATCAGAGCAGTTTGCCTTGCAACTTTTCAAACTAATACATCAGGAATCCATTAATATTCAAGAAGATATATTATCAAAAAACACAAACAATGAAAGCCGTTAGAAGTTACGTTCGCTTTATTGAATCCATCCCTGATTATTTGAAATCAATTCAAAAAGAGATCATTTTATTGGTGGATGAAAATGTTGATCATATCTATTCTGATTTTTGGAAAGACTATCCTAAAATAATTATTCCTTCTGGAGAATCCTCAAAAAGCTTTGAATTTATTCAGAAAGTAATTAATAAATTACTCAAAATGAATGCCCATCGAGAAATCCATTTAATTGGCATTGGTGGCGGAGTCACAACCGATATTACTGGATTTGTGGCTTCCATTTACAAACGCGGTGTAGCGTTTTCCTTTCTCCCTACAACTCTCCTCTCTATGTGTGATGCAGCCTTGGGTGGGAAAAACGGAATTAATTCGGGAAATATCAAAAATTGTATAGGAACCATTAATCAACCAAAATTTGTTGCTATTTTTCCTGATTTTCTTGATTCTCTTTCTACTTTAGAATTCCAAAATGGATTGGGTGAAGTGATTAAACATGCTATTTTGTCCAGTCAAAATGATGTTGATTTTTTGCTCAATAATGCTGAGCAAATTAAAAATAAAGATTCTGAAATTATCTGCAAACTGATTGAAAAGTCTGTTCATTTTAAAATGAATATTGTAGAAAAAGATGTGAATGAAACCGATGAAAGACGATTGCTTAATTTCGGACACACGCTTGGACATGCCATTGAATCATCCAGCCATCTATCTCATGGTGAATCTGTTGCTATTGGAATCTGGCATGACACAATTTTAGCTTTAAAAAATAAATATTGCACTCAAGAAGTTGTTGACATCATCAAAAACTTATTCGAGACCTTCGATTTTGATCTTACAATCAACATTGATTTTGAGATTTTGGAAGAAAAAATCCTTCATGATAAGAAGAGATATAATGAAGAAATTTATTATATTTTTCCTTTTCAAATTGGTGATTGTAGAATTATCAAAATTGAATACAGCAAATTGATAGAACAACTTAAAGACATTATCCATGGCTGAAATTTGCATTGTATTGAGTTCAATGGAAGACATTCGAGAAATTAAAACAATAAAGGAAAAAGTTTTAATTGAATTGCGATTGGATTTATTGGAAATTCCAGTAGAAGAAATTCCTGAATTAATGAAGATTTCAAATCATTGGATGGTGAGCATTCGTGAGAAATTATTTGAAAAACCAGATGCAGAAAAACTTATTTTAGCCGCACTTTCTCAACGTCCTCGCTACCTTGATATTGATGAAAATTGCCTAAACAAACCTCTAATTGTCAATTTATTACAAAACCTATCCCCAAATATAAAGCGAATTTATTCGTATCATAATTTTGAATTCACTCCTGATTTTTCTATACTTAATGAAAAAGCAGAAAATCTCTTTCGTTCTGGTGCAGATATCGTAAAAGTGGCTTGTTTGGGGACAAAAGCTGCAGATTTGAAAACCATTGAAAAATTATATGATAAATTTCCAAATTTGATTGCATTTTTAATGGGTGATGAATATAAAAACACTCGTTTTATTGCTTTGACAAAAGGTGCAGGTCTCTCCTATGCAAGCATGAATGAAAAGCACAAAACAGCTCCTGGTCAACTTATTTATCAAGAAATGAAAGATTTTTTGGAACAAAATAAAATAGAGCATGAATAAGAGCCAAAATATCATCATTCATCCACTGACAATTAATGGAAAAATTCATGCCGCTTCTTCCAAAAGTTATTATCAAAGAGCTTTGGCAATTTCGCTATTGACCAAAGGAAAAACAATTCTTAATAACACTTCAGATTCTGGTGATGTCATGGCTGTGAAAAGAATCCTTTCAGAATTGGGACTTGAACTTGTTGAAAACAACAATCAGCTAGTAATCAGTAATATAAACTCAATTAACGCCAAAAATATCAATATTAATGTGGGTGAATCTGGATTAGCACTCCGAATGTTTTCATTTATAATATCAAATCTATCAACTAATTACACCATTAATGGTGAAGAAACACTTCTAAAAAGACCTTTAAAACCATTGATTGATAATATTATAGCAAGTGGATTAAACGTTTCTGGCAATCAATTTCCCATTCATATTAGTGGAAATATTTCCAAAAATCCAATTGAAATAGACGGTAGTTTTAGTTCACAAATGCTAAGTGGATTACTCATAACGCTTCCTTTACTTCCCACAAATACGCTTTTAAAAGTCAGCAAACTGGTCAGCAAACCTTATATTGACATGACATTGGAATTAATGAAGGAATTTGGAGTAAAGATAGAACATGAAAACTATCAAGATTTTCATATTCTGGGTAACCAGACTTATCAAGCTCAAGAAATAGATATTGAAGGCGACTGGAGTGGAGCAGCGAACTGGCTAGTTGGTGCAGCTATTTCAGGAAAAATCATCATTGATAATTTAAATCCTTTATCACTCCAAGCAGACAGAAGAATTTTAGAAGCCCTTCAATTATTTGGAGCGAAAATCAGAACCACTTCAAACTCTATTAGTGTTGAAACTGATAAAAAAAATGCATTTAACTTTGATGCAAGCGATTGTCCAGATTTGTTTCCTCCGCTCCTATTATTAGCGGCTGCAGCTAAAGGTACTTCCCGAATAAAAGGTCGAAATCGTCTTCTTTTCAAGGAATCCAATCGCAGCGAATCACTTATTGATACTTTTACCAAACTTGGGGCAGATATGTATGCAAAAGATGATGAAATAATTGTCAATGGTAATGGAAAACTCAATGGAAATCAAGTAATTGAATCTTATAACGATCATCGAATTGTTATGATTGCAACAATTTCGGGCACCCTTACCAATGCTCCTATTGAAATTAAAAACCATCATTGTGTCAACAAATCATATCCTCAATTTTTTGAAGATTTTTCAAAATGTAGTCAACAAAAACCATTAAATCATGAATAGTTTTGGTCATCATTTCAGAATATCCATTTATGGAGAATCGCACGGAAAATCCATTGGAGTCATTATCGACGGTTGTCCTCCAGGAATTAATCTCAAGGAAGAAGATTTTTTTGAAGATTTGTCACGCAGAAAAGCTGGTGCAAAAGGCACTACAACGCGAATTGAAGACGATGTACCTCATATTACTTCTGGAATATTTCAAGGTAAAACTACAGGTGCTCCCATTCATATTTATTTTCTAAATAAAAACGTGCAATCCTCAGATTATAAAGACATTGCTCAAACACCCCGACCTGGACACGCAGATTTTACAGCCCATTCTAAATTTCAAGGATTTAATGATCCCAGAGGTGGTGGACATTTTTCTGGCCGATTAACGCTTGCTATTGTTGCCGCTGGCGTCATTGCAAAAAAGATGATTCCAGATGTTAAAATCAATGCTAATCTGACTCATGTAGCTGGTTCAACTGACATTAATGCGCAGATTGATAAAGCATTACAAAATGGAGATTCCGTTGGTGGAATTATTCAATGTACCGCTGACCATGTTCCTGTAGGATTGGGAGAACCATTTTTCAACTCTATAGAATCACAAATAAGTCATCTCATCTTTTCCATTCCTGCAATAAAAGGAATTGAATTTGGAAAAGGATTTGCTTCAGCAGATTTAAAAGGCAGTGAGATGAACGACAAATATTTAGAAGCCGGAATCACCAGTACAAATCATGCTGGCGGTATTAATGGCGGTATCAGTAATGGCAATCAAATTCTATTCAGAGTAGCCGTGAAACCCACTTCTAGTATTTCAAAACCGCAACAAAGTTTTAACTTAAAAACAGGCGAACCACAAACCCTCGAAATAAAAGGACGTCACGACGCCTGCATTGCCCTCCGAATGCCAGTGATCATTGAAGCGTGTTGCGCCATTGTGCTTGCAGACTTTCATGTATCCAAAAGAATCTAAATAATTAAACAGATCCGTTTATTCTGCACCGTGTTTTTCTTATTTCGTTATTCATTATTGTTTTACAATTTTAATAACCTTACTCCTATCGGCATCCGAAACTCTCAACAAATAAATACCATTCTCCAGCGAAGCAATGTTTAAAACATGATGCTCAGAGTTTGACTTTTCTTTCAAAACAATTCTACCATCTATAGAAAAAAGAGTCAGATTATAAGAAGATGATTCTTCAAAACGAATGTTTAAAGATGTTTTGGCAGGATTTGGATAAACGGAAAGATTAAATTCATGTGTATTTTCGTTTATGGCAGCGTCAATTTTAACGATATTCAAGGCAGTGTTTGTAACAATGGGCTCATTATAATCGAAATAGATATATGCAGTATTGGTTATACTGTCGTTTGGTTGAATTGAGTTATTTAATCTTATTGAATACTTTATAAAACCATGACTTGCCGCTTCGTTCATATTACTATCGGGAAGATTGATATTTGGAAAATTGAATTGCACCACCCCATTTCCGGAAAAATCAAAATTATAATCGTGGCTTGACGAAATGACTCTAAATGAACTCCAATCCAGATTGCGATGCAAAGTATCCAATATGCTCACATTTTCGGCATACCAAGTTCCCGTATTTTGAAAACGGATGGTATAAATCATCTCCGATTTATTCAAAACCTCTTGAGGATTTAAATATAAAGGGCGATTCACAGTTTTATCGTTGGGATCATAAGAACCAACAATGACATTTGATAAAGAATCAATATTATTCTCAGGTGTTTCGTCATCAATAATTGGAAATAATGAAGCTATCATTTGAACAGGCTGGCCTGGCATTATTGTAATATCAAGGCTAAATTTCACATAAAATGAATGACTTTGAAGGGGTTCTAAATTTTGAAGATCCCATACGATAGAGCTTTGATTGATTTGAGATGGCGTTATTAGTGAAGATTGATATTGAAAAAAATCATTATGACTCAAAACCACCTGGCCATTTAAAATTGTTGATCCTTCATTTTTGCAGGTAATGTATAATTGATATTCAGTACCTGCTCGAACATTATCGGTAGAAGTAATATCTACTCTTAAATCATTAATTCCTGGAATTCTAGATATTGCAAAATTCTTTGAAGTATCTGACTGATTTACAATGTAATATTCTGGATAAACGGAACTGTACAAAATTGTGTTTAATGCTCTTATTGTGTCAAAATTAGTAGGTTGTGATAAAAAAACAGAGTAATTACCGGATTGATTTGACATGTTGTTTGACGAACTAACAGAAGAATATACATTAATATTTTCCAGTGGTTGGTCTGAGTTGGCATCAAATTGATTATTGCCATTCATGTCGATAAAGATTTTTCCACTGACACAAATAGGATTTATATCAAACATACTTCTGGCATATACTCCTTTATGAGCTACATTAACATAAACTGTATCATTGTAAAAATAGGCACTCGTAAGTGTTTCACCTATCAAATTGTCCACAATTGAAAACCAAGAAGATCCTTTATCAAAAGAAGAATAAATACTATTATCGTGTTCGATATAACAAAACATAATTGAATCATTACCCATAAAGTGGTGACAATTGGTGCAAAATTGATAATTAGGCAGTCCATAGCATGCAGATTGCCAATTGTCACCATAATCATCAGATTTTTCAAAACTTAGCGTTGTTTGATTTCCAATGATATGTGGTTTGGATTTGAAAAGTACATCTCCGACGTGAAAAATTTGACTCTGATTCTGATAATAACTCGTTGCGGATTCAATTACTCCATTTTGATATCGTAGTCTTATGTAATTTCCGTTATAATTATTTCCTATAAATAAATATTCATTAATTTTAAAAAACACATCGGCATGTCCACTATATGAGACTAAATAGTTACTTGATTCGCTATTGAATATTTTTGTCCAATTATTTCCATTATCAACACTATAGAAAAGGAAACTAATATCGAAGGAATTGTTGACATAGAAAAATAAGGTGTCATTGCTTTCTAAAAAAACATAATGATATCCTGACCAAACACTATCATTAAAAGGCAAGTCAAAATCCATGTATGACCATATCTCGCCATCATCCGAACTTTTATAAAACCCGTGGTAATAATTTAACCCAACAACTAAGTTTTGGAAAGACTGCAACTCAACTAACTGAATGGAGTCATTAATTAATGGACTGATGACTTTAGAATCATTTTGATAATGTGACTTTTTACATAAAACATTATACAATGAATAATGAAAAACAGTATTGACTATTTTAAAGTTATGAATCATAGTCGGGGGAAATGTTACGTCAGTTATAGTTTCCCAGTTATTTAATCCGCTATTACGTAATATTATATTGTCATACAGAGCATAATTTACGTTGTTTATTTGATAAAAACCTTTTGACAAATATCCATTAGGCAGGACTTCAATATTACTCCATGATTGGCCATAATCAGTAGTTAATAGAAATTTATTATCAGCAATAACGAGTATTGTATCATGAATAATATACATTGAAGTCGCAGCATTAGATATTTCGAAATTATTTAAATTTGGAGCTCCAAAATCATCACAAACAGTGGCTATTATTAATGAATTCTCTATTGATAAAACAATCATTTTTTCATTATTTGAAACCAATTTATAAGGGAAATTACTTTGAGAAAAAGTGTGAATTGTATCAAAATTATCAATATTTGTCAATCGACAAATTTGAATTGGCGAAAATCCAATTAAGGCATAAGTTGTGTCAAACAGTTTTGCTGTATTCTGAATTTTTGTTTGATTTAAAATACTTGTACTGTTTGATGTCCATGACAATCCATAATCTGAAGATGAAAAAACCGGGAACTCACTCCCTGATGCATTTGTGGTTTGGCAATATAATACATCGTCGATAAAAAAATATAATAAAGCATTCGAAATGGTTGAAAACGACCAC
Source organism: Bacteroidales bacterium (assembly GCA_028683685.1). Taxonomy (GTDB): domain Bacteria; phylum Bacteroidota; class Bacteroidia; order Bacteroidales; family WCHB1-69; genus JAQUGA01. The sequence goes on along the minus strand of JAQUHH010000066.1, from coordinate 805 downwards.
GAATTTGCATTATCAAATGAACGAAAAACTTTATTCTGGTTGCATAATATAATTGTATCGCCTAAAATAAAATAATTGACCAAATCTACACTATATCCAGTAATAATAGGAGGAATAGTTAGTTTTTTCGCCCAAGTCAACCCGTTATCATCACTTCTAAACAACGACCCAGCATCATTTGAATACATAAATATACTCTGATTGCTCTTAAACATAAAGTCAATGTCTTTGCTATCTAATATATCATTGTGTTGCCACTGCCCAAAACTTAATTTTATAATCGATAAAAGGACAAGTAATAAAAATGACTTTTTCATATTATATTTTTTGATTTATATTTGAATTTCAAACACAAAAAGCATATTTACAAATATTTTAATCAAATAACTGAAATATATGTATTTTAAGAGTGTCAAATATACTACATTAACAATCAAAAGTCAATTGTTTTAAGCAAAAAAAAAATTAGTTTATAATAATTTTCATTATAATGCTGATTTGCCTCCTAAATAAACTTACCTAAGTCCTATTTATAAGGATTCATTACATATTTTTCTGAAAACCAAAAAGATAGTCCAGTATCTTATACTTTATCCAAACTTAAAGGTATTTATTCAAAAGATTTTGATTTTTTTTGATTTAATCAAAAAAAAAGCTTGTCAAGAAATCTTGACAAGCTTTTTAAATATAGATGGCGGCGACCTACTCTTCCATCCCTTTTAGGACAGTACCATCGGCGCTGATTAGCTTAACTTCTCTGTTCGGAATGGGAAGAGGTGGACCTAATCGCAATAACCGCCGTAAG
>JAQUHH010000347.1 GCA_028683685.1 Bacteroidales bacterium | reverse complement strand
GCGAATCATCAAATCAGCGAATCAACAAGTCATCGTTCAAAAAACAATATTCATATGACAAATCTCTTTTGAACCAAGTGATTTGTCGCTTGGCATAGCGTCTTGAATTTGTTTTTATATTTTCGATCGCTTTTTCTAGAGTCACATTTCCATCAAAAAAATCAAAAAGCTCTTTGTACCCAACGGTGTTAAGCGACTGAAAATCTCGCATGGGCAACAAAGAACGAGCCTCATCCAACAAACCCAATTGAATCATGGAGTCTACTCTTTGGTTTATTCTATCATAAAGCACATCTCTATCACGCATCAAGCAAATTTTCTGAATCTCGAAAGCTCTCTTCACTTTCATATTATTACGTAATTCTGAAAATTTTTGTCCTGTTTGCAAACAGACTTCAAGTCCTCTTAAAACCCTATTTCTATTCGACAAATCAACCGTATTAAAATATTCTTCGTCTAAAAGTTTTAATTTCTGCACCATAAAGGGAAGTCCTTTTTCTTCGCATTCTAGCTTTAGTTGCTCCCTAAGTTCCAAATCAGCATCGGGCAATTCGGCAATTCCATTTGCAATCACATCTATGTATAAACCAGACCCACCGGTCATCACCACCACATCTTTGGTTTTAAAAAGCACATTTAAAATTTTCAGAGCATCCTGCTCAAACATGGATACATTATAATAATCGACCACCGATTTATGATGAATCAAATGATGCTTTACAGCTGCCAATTCTTCCAAAGAAGGAACCGCAGTTCCAATTGACATTTCCTTATAAAACTGTCGGGAATCACACGAAACTATTTCCGTTTCAAATTGTTTTGCCATCGCAATGGCATATTTAGTTTTTCCAACGGCTGTAGGTCCCGTTAGTACAATTAACTTTTTACGAACAAAATCCATTACAACTTATCGTCAATCGACAAATCTTCTGAAATTTGATCCGTATCAAAATCATTATCATACACTTCATTATCAAAATCGGATTCATCGAGATCATCTCCAAAATCAGCCATAATGTCTAAATCATCAGAGATTTCTCCAATAATTGGAAAGATATTATTTTTATTATCAGGTAATTTCCCAACAAGCTGCGTACAACGAGGATATTCAATTCTTTGAATAGATTGTGTGGTTCTTAAAAGTTCAATCTCAAAAATGATGGGATTGGTATAGTTATATTCGTACAAAATCTTTTGATGAGGATCGTCCATAAACTGATTTAAAACAGCATCCTTCATGACAAAACAGGGGATTTTCGGCGATACTTTCAATCCGTCATCGTCTTCATCAGAATCGTCTTGAACATCCTCCACGCCCATGTCTATCAGAGTTATCTCTTGCTTTTTGCGCCATTTTTGATCGCATATAAAAAAGGAAGCTAACTCACTCTGGCTAATTTCCAAAGATTCCATAATAAAATAATGAAACTGTTCAAAAGTTTGATTTGATAAAACTTCTATATCTCTAACAAAATCTTCAACTTCCTCTGTCGTAACCCGAAACTTATAACTGTACATATTTCTGAGCATTGGTTTATAAGTGCAAAAATAAAAAAAAGTTTTGATCAACAAGGGCTTTCTTCAAAATTTGAAAACTAATTCTTTTTCTTTGGTACTAATTGAGCATAACATAAATTTAATTGCTCTACTATTTCAACTGCCGAGGCAGAATAAACAAAATCATCAGACAAATTGCATTGATAAAGAAAATATTCTAATTCTAATTCTGATTTTACATTGAAAATTTTACAGATAATATCTTTCGAAACTTTCGAATACAAAACGCTTCGAACATTTTCAAAGTGATTTATATCATTCATTTTGCGAATCTGCTTTGCTTCTTTGCTAAATATTGAATACAAGACCGAAATAGGTCCAGACACGACAATCCCACCTTCTGGTCGATAAACGGGTCCACTCACAGGATCAAACATCGTCGGTGTCTTTTCTTTTGGCAAATCGAGTTTCACTGCCACCTCTTTGAATTCCTTAAAAGTAGCCGGAAAAGGACGAACGATGGCTTCTTCCAGATAAACGGTATCCGACAGCAAAGCAATGTTAATAATTTTCCCATTTACCTTCTCATCTTTTGGCACCCGAAACCACAATGGCTTGTAACCAATATGGGTAAACAAAACGCTATCTCCCGTTTCCACCATAATTCTGAATTTTCCATCGAAATCGGTGGTTACGCCGTATCGCAAAGTACGGTTGACCACGTGTGCATTGGAAATTGCATGTCCATGCGATTCATTCACTTTCCCTTCCAAAATAAAAACATTTTGCGAAAAAGCAATCATAGAAACAAACATCCATCCAAAACACAAAACAGCAGTTCGGAAAACAGCATTAAAATCGTGTATTTTATAGATTAGCTTGCTCATTTTTTAATAATTTTACGAACAAAACTCTTATTGTCACTCACCGCTCTGAGAATATAAACGCCTTTAGATAAACCACTTAAATTAATTTTTATTTTGTTTTGCTGAGAATATTCAGCAGTA
>JAQUHH010000346.1 GCA_028683685.1 Bacteroidales bacterium | reverse complement strand
ATTCAAGTCAAAAAAAGAGTCGATGGAGAAGGTGATTCCAATGAAAATGAAGCAAAATCATTGTCTGAACTTTCGGAAATGGATATTTTTAAAATGAGATGCAAGGCTGAAAACTTGGATGAATCGGAAATTGAAGAGCTGGTAAATAGTTTTAATGAGTTGAGATCGTGGATATTAGAAGTTGATTTAAAATAGTTTGATAATGAGAATATTAAAAGTTTCTTTAAAAAATCTGAATTCTATAAAAGGGGAATATATTATTGATTTTACTCATCCGCCTTTGTCCGAAAGTGGCTTGTTTGCCATTACAGGCGAAACGGGTGCGGGTAAAAGCACGATTTTGGACGCTATTTCTTTGGCTATTTATCAATCCATACCACGGGGCTCTTCGGAAGATGATATTATGAGTTATGGCACTGCAGAAGCGTATGCAGAAGTAGAGTTTTCGGTTCATGATAAAATTTATCGTTCTTCGTGGACCAGGCATAGGGCTCGAAAAAGAGCGGATGGTGATTTGCAAAATTCAGAATGCCGATTGGCAGATATTACCAATTCGGAAAATCCAGTTTATATCGCTGAGAAAAAAACCGATATAAAGGCTAAAATTATAGAGATTACGGGTTTGGATGTGGATAAATTTACACAATCCGTTTTATTGGCTCAGGGACAATTTGCAGCATTTATGAAAGCCAAGCCGAAAGAAAGGGGGGAGTTGCTTGAGAAAATTACGCAACAAAAAAATTATAGCATTTTTTCCAGAGGGGCTTTCGAAAAGCATAAAATTGAATGGAAAAAACATGAAGATTTAAAGTTTTTATTGGAAAAATCCAAAGTTCTCACTTCAGAGGAACGTCAAGATGTTGAAAACCAAAAGGCTGACTTAGTAAAAGAAATAGAATCTCAAAATAAAAATTTAAAAAAAATAGAAAGCGAAATTAGATGGCTGAAACAACTAAAGGAAAAACAGCAGGAAAGTAACAATGCTTTGCTTGAATTTGAAAATGCTCGAAAATTAAATGCAGATTTTTCGATAAAACGTGAAAAATTGGAATGGCACGAAAAAACAATTCCTTTGCAAGGGAAACTTTCATTGTGGGAAAAAACATCTGAAAATATCACATCTATAAAAGCTAGAATTGAAGAATTTGAGAAAAACATTCCGCTTTTAAGAGAAAAACATTCAAATTCGGAAAAGGATGTTCAATCCATCGAAAATGAGATTAAATTACTGGATGAAAAATATAAATTATTGTCTGCTAATTTTGATAAAGCCAACGAACTGGATGAACATATTCGACAGCAAATAAGTTTGAATACCAAAGCTTTGGAAAATAAAATCATACTTGTTGAAAAGATTCAAAATTCGGAAAAAGAGTATTCAAATTGTGAAAATCGTTTGTTTGAAAGTCAAAAACAATGGAATGTCATTAATGAATGTGTTGAAAAATCAAATCATTATAAATCTTTGCCTGAATTAAAGGGGAATTTATTGGTGCAACTTCCTGAATTAGAAAAACTTAATCAAGATTATGTGGCTAAACAGAAGGTTTTTGAAGAGTATAAAAAGCAATTGCCTGGTTTGGAAACAAAAGTTCAGGAATTAAATGGTTTTGAACAAAATTTCAATGAATTACAGGAGAAGATTTCAAAAGAATTACTTGAAAAACGAGAAGAATTAGAAGAGATTTTATCCGGAAAAAGTTTCTCCGATTTGAGAAAAGAAAGTCTTTCTGCAAACAAAAAAGTACTGATAATTAATGATTTATGTTTGTCTTCGGAAAAATATAACGAAGTGAGTGCTAGTTTGAAGGAGAAAACACTTCAATTAAATAAAGGGACAAAGTCATTCAAACATTTAAGCGAACAAAAGTTAGATGTTGAAGAAAAAATCATCACTCAAGAGAAATTGCTTGATGCTTTGGAAACCAATCAGAAATTAGAATTGATGGTAAAAAATTACGAATCAGATCGAGATAAATTGGAAGTGGGCAAACCTTGCTTTTTATGTGGTTCGATTCATCATCCTTATGTTGAAAACAATTACGTTTCGAATGTTTCGGAAATGGAAAATCAATTAAAAAAGGAAAAACAAAGTTTACATGCCTTAAAAAGCACTCTAAATCAAATAAATTTTGATTTACCTAAAGAAAAAGATCTGTCTGAATTAGAAGTTTTGATTGAAAAACAAACTGATTTGTTGAAAAAGATTATTTCATGTTTTAGTGCCGAAATATCAAAAGTAGGAGTTCGAAATTTGAAGATTGAAGAGCATGAAAAGCTTTCAAAATTCAAAATAAAATATATAGAAAATTCAAAGCTAATAGAATCGAAAATCACAAAATCAGACACTTTAAATGAGGAGATTAAAATATTAAATAGTCAATTAAGTGAACTTTCTCAAAAACGAAGTGAAAATTTATTAGAAAAGAGCAAGTTTGAAATCGAACAAAAAAGAATCGAAAATCTTCGCATTGAAGCAGAAAAAGATACTTTGCAATTGCTGAAATCT
>JAQUHH010000065.1 GCA_028683685.1 Bacteroidales bacterium | reverse complement strand
CTTGCATCTCTTTTTGTTCGTTCGAAATTGTAAAAAAAGCTTTCGTATACACAAAATACATATAAAAACTATTCTCATCCTTTTGTAATGCTTTTTGAAGACGAATCAACACGCTGTTATAAACACCGTTGGATGAGCTTATTAGGTCAATTTTATCGTTCATTAATTGTTCATCCCCATTTTCGGAAGCTTCATTCATCTCTTGGTTTAAAACATCCATGGTGTTGTCTAAAAAATCTCGATACATCAAAAGATATTCAGCTTCGTTAATACTGTCAATTTTTATTATTGCTAAGCTGTCTAATGAATAAGAATCAGGGATGTTTTCAAGTAAATAACTATGTATTGTTGAATCAATTTTTTCTTCTAAATTTATTTCTGGTGATTTTTTGCATGAAATAGTAGAAAAACTTAGGATAATAAAGAAAAGAATAATGATGCTTGCTATATTTTTTTTCATTTTGAGAAAAGTTTTATTAATTTATTTTTAAGCCAATTACTTCAAAATTCTGATTTGAAAAGACGATGGTTTTGGGTGCAAAAGTAGAAAAATTTTCGTAATGTTTATTGATTAAAACCCAACGACATCCCAAGGAATAGAGAGAATCTTGAACATTTGTTTTCATAATTTCTTCATTTTCCATCGACCATCCTTTTCGTTTAGTAAAATATAAATCTGTTGGATTGACTCCTCCATTTACCAAAATTAAATCATTTTTTTGCGAAACCCGTTCAAATACTTTAGCATATTCTAACATATGTTGTTTGTTTTCAGGCATTCTAAAATCATGTTGCTGATTGGCAATTCCTTCGATAACAATAATTGAAACGGTAAGTATTGCCCATTTTTTATTTTTTATTTGGTTTATGGCGTAGCCTGCTATCAAAGCCATAATTGGAACAAAAGGTACGATGTAGTAGCTGTGTACCGCAAAATTTCGACCCGATTTTAGCATAAATACAAAAAACAAAATGGTACTCCAAAGCAATAAATGCAACAACCATCTTTTGTTTTGTTGTTTTGATTTGAAAAGTAAAATAATAAATCCTGCCATAAAGGCTGTAAATCCACTGAATTTTAGGGCATCAAAATAAAATTTATTTAAAACGTCAGGAAGATATTCTTGTAATTCTGTAAAACCTTGTCGCCATGAAGTGCCCATATAATAATGCCAATAGCCATAAGTTTCCACCAAATGAGGAACCCACAAATAATACCACCAAAAAACAATGCCCATAACGGGTAGCATGAAGATTGAAAACCAAATTTTAGATTCTATTTTATAGGAGCGGTCCCAGAATACGATTAGGAGCGGACATAGAATTAAAATAGCGGGAATTTTACTTAAAATTCCAAGTAAAATCAAGATGCTGCTGAAAATCAAGTATTTTTCTTTCTGATTTTCGAAATAACGGAGAGCATACCACAATCCTATGATGACGAGTGAAACGCTAAAAGTATCGGGCATTATTTTTCGGGAGTAGATAAACCAGTTTGATGCCAGTAAAATTAGAGAAGCATAAAAGGCTGTTTTTTCTGGAAATTTGATTTTGATAATGCGATAAAAAAAGTAGATTCCCAATGACGAAAAGAGCAAAACAATCAATCTGCCGTGCCATTCTTGCCAACCAAAAACTTTTGCCATCAGAAAAATAAGATAATTCAAAACAGGGAATTCGGTTCCAGTAATTCCTGTTTTTTCGCCCGCCATGTCTACACGGGGATAAAAAATATTGGCATCAGTTTCCAAAAAGTTTCGGGCGACCATATTGCCTGTCACCTGACGCCAGCTGTGAGCTGCATCAATCGGAGGAAACCAAATTCCATACAAGCGGATGATAAAGAAAAAGATAATCCAAAAACGAATGTCCGGAAAATATTTTTTCGTTAAAATCCCAATTGTTGTCAAAATTTATTTTTTATTTTGATGCTTTCTTCGAATTAAATCGTAAATTTTTAAACATGCACTTGAGCTTTCATCCCATTCTAATTTTGTTTTTAAATCGTCTAAGTAGTCAAAAGCTTCATCTAAGTTTGGCATCTCATTTAAAATTTTGATGGCTTCATTGTATTTTTCGGAATTGTTTTTGAAAAGCTCTTTGGTTAGAAAAAAACGATCATTCAGTCCGATGGCTTTTATTAAGTCATTGATGGGTGCTTTTTGAAGCTTAGAAGCAATGCTTGTATCTCCATTTTGTTCGATGATATCGTGAATTGATTTTTTTTCAGATTTAAATTTATCGGAAATAGTAGATTGAGGATTTGAAGTATTAGTTTGTTTTTTAGATTCTTGTGATGTTTTTGGCTTTGAGTTTTCTGGTTCATCAAAAAGACTGGGAGCGAAATCTTCTACTTTGTTTTCTATGGTCTTTATTTCAGGAATAATATCTTCTTTTGTTTGAGTGGTATTGGTCTCTTCTTTGATATTAGATTCGGTGTTTGATTTTTCTTCAGTCGGTATTATTTTTTCAACATTTTCTATTTCAGCGACCTTCTCTTTGATTTTTTCTTCTGCTTCTATAGATGGCGTTTCTTCTTTTTCCAAAACTTCTTCAATCTCTTTTTCTGAATTTTCAACAGAAGCGATGGATGTTTCAGGTTTTTCTTCTGGATTATCAGTTCTTTCTTTAGCGTCAATGTCTTCAATAATTTTTAAAATGTTGACATTATTTATTTTATCTAAAAAATGGAAGTTTTGATATAACTCAAGGATATTTTTTTTCACCAAATCAATTTCAATTTGAGGGATTTCTCCACGATGATTAGCAATAAATAGGGTTTGTTCAGTAATTGCCTCTAAGGTTTCAATAATTTGAGCTTTTAAAATATCTTTTTTCATAATTTTAAAAAGTGATTTGATGTTATGTTCATTTATTTAAAGCAAAATCTTACATTTGCATAGTAAAACTTTTGCATAAAAATAATAGTCTTTTTTGAGCTGGGTCATATAAACTTAAAATTTTATCAACAAGCATATGTTTTTAGAAATAAAAAATAATAAGAAGCAAGGGAAGGGTTGGGTCGAAGTAGTCTGTGGTTCAATGTTTTCGGGCAAGACCGAGGAATTAATTCGTCGATTAAGGAGAGCACAAATTGCCAAAATGAAAGTGGAGATTTTTAAACCAGCGATGGATATTCGATATGATGAATACGATATTGTTTCGCACAGTGAGATTTCCATTCCTTCAACTCCCGTTGAAAATGCTCAGCAAATTTTACTTATGACCAGTGATGTTGATGTGGTGGGTATCGATGAGGTTCAGTTTTTTGATTCAGAAATTGTAAATGTTTGTAATCAGTTGGCAAATAAGGGAACTCGGGTTATTGTTGCCGGCTTGGATATGGATTTTCAAGGGGATCCATTTGGAGTGATGCCACAACTGATGGCCATTGCTGAGTATGTTTCAAAAGTTCATGCTATTTGTGTTGAATGTGGCGATTTAGCAAATTTTTCCCATCGCTTGGTCGACGATGAAAAAATCGTGATGCTGGGCGAAAAAGAGTCCTATCAGCCTTTATGTAGAAAGTGTTATAATGATAAGAACAAGGATATAGTTAATCATTAGGGATGTCAAAGTTTAGTTTTTCCAAAATTATTCCCTAGTTTAAGCTATTATTTATAGTATTTTCAATTCTTAATAGATTTTGCTAAATCTTTAATTTATTCTGCTGTGCTTTTGTCATATCTTTCATTTGGCAGACCCAACAAAGCTCGCAATCCTCCGTGAATGAAAGCAAAAGGGATAAAAAGAATTCCGGATATTAGCATTCCTAATTCGTAATAAATGGAGCTGCCTTTGTATGGTTTTCCGTAAATTCTGGACAGAAATGCACTAAATGGAATTCCGTATATATTTCCTGCAATCATTATTTGAACTGCCGAAAGAATGATGCATGCTTCTTTTTTTCCATATTCTGCGACGATTGAATCGTATGTAAATTTTTTTGGAAAGCCTCTTGAGTCGGCAAAATATTGGGCGAATAGGATAGCTTTTGCTTCTTCGGGTTTTGTAAAATCAGTACTTCCACTTAAAAAACTATTTATTTCATCATTACTCATTCCTTGTTTTAGAGCCATTTGTGTATGCTGATATGAACAGGCTGCACAGCCGTTTACCTCGGTAACAGCTAGTTGCAGACGTTCTATAAAAGGGGGGGCTAATAATTCCCTTTTTTTATTTCCAATCAACTTTCTCATCGCTCGTGGAGCATATACCAAAGAGCGATATAGCTCATAAAAGCTGAATTTTCTTTTAAATCCTCCTTTTTGAAGTATAGATTCAGTTAAGCTTGCTTTTTTTGTCATTTGAATGTGTTTTATTTTTATGGTTATTAGACTTCCTTTTTATGTTGCTGAAATATATATTTTTCTCCTGTCAATTATTGTTATTCATAATGTTTTCGTTGTTTATCGTTCACATTACAAATAGTTCTCTAAAAGAACAAAGATGGTTTTGTTTTTATACAAATCAAAATATTGTTGTAAAATTTATCTGTGGTTTGTTTCACAATTCATTTTTTTATTAATTATCAACAAAAATTATTACTTAGCTACTTGGTCACTTAGTCACCCAGTTATTCTTTATAAAAGTAAAAATTTGCGAAAAAGATTTAGTCTTTTGGAATATCAAAAACTGGAATATCTGGATATAGAAAATGATTGTAAGGATAGATGTTTAGATGAATTTTTCGTGTTTCTGCATATAAAATATTTCGCAATTCATCAATGTTTTTGCGTTCGGTTGCCGAGATAAAAACCAAAGTATTACTAGATTTCGCCATCCATGTTTTCTTCAAATATTCCAAAGAATAATTATCTTTCGTGACGGGGGTTAAATCATCTTCCTCTTTTTCGACAAAGCGATAATTATCAATTTTATTAAAGACGATTACCATAGGTTTGTCGGCGGCACCAATTTGGGCAAGTGTTTCATTTACTACGGCAATTTGTTCTTCAAATTCGGGATGACTAATGTCAACAACATGTATGATTAAGTCTGATTCCCTAATTTCATCCAAGGTCGATTTAAAAGATTCAATCAAACCATGAGGCAGTTTTCGGATAAATCCGACGGTGTCGGAAAGTAAAAAGGGTAGGTTTCCAAAAACAACTTTTCGGACCGTAGTATCTAATGTTGCAAACAATTTATTTTCGGCAAATACTTCTGATTTGCTCAAAAGATTCATTAAAGTAGATTTTCCAACATTGGTATACCCGACCAATGATATTCTTACAAAACGTTCTCTGTTTCCTCTTTGGGTGTTTTTTTGGCGGTCGATAAGTTGTAGTTTCTCTTTTAGTAAAGTAATTCGATCGCGAATAATCCGGCGGTCGGTTTCAATTTCTTTCTCACCGGGACCTCTCATTCCAATTCCCCCTCTTTGTTTTTCGAGATGCGTCCACATTCGTGTAAGTCGTGGTAAAAGATATTGATATTGAGCGAGTTCAACTTGAGTTTTAGCATGAGCCGTTTGTGCTCTTTTCGAGAAAATATCCAAAATTAAGCGAGTTCTATCAATAACTCGGCAGTTGCTAATTACTTTTTCAATATTTCTTGTTTGAGAAGGACTTAATTCATCATCAAATATCAAAACTTGCACTTCATTTTCTTCGATATATTCTTTGATTTCATTCAATTTTCCAGAACCGACATACAATTTGGGATCGGAATAGGCTAAATTTTGAATAAAAGTTTTGATGGGAACACCTCCAGCAGTGTCAACTAAAAAGGCAAGTTCATCGAGATATTCTTGTGTTTTTTCGGAACTAACTTGTTGGGTTGATACGGCTACGAGAACAACTTTTTCATGGGTAATAGAGGGGACCAATTCGGGCATTTGTAAGTGGGTTTAAAGTTTTCTGAATCCGATTATTTCACGGACTTCTTTAAGCGTTTGGGCGGCACTGATACGGGCTTTTTCGGCACCCATATCCAATACTTTTTGCAAATAGGCAGTATCGCTTTCCAATTCTAAAATGCGTTCTCTAAATGGAGCACAAAAAACAATCATATCTTCTGCAATTTGCTTTTTCATGTCGCCGTATCGAATTTTGCATTCGTTATATTGTTCATTGAAAAACTGTAAAGTCTCTTCTTTGGAAACAATTTTCATTAAACTAAACAAGTTTTGAATTGGAATGGGTTTTTCTTGATTGGGTTCCGTTGGACCTGAATCGCTGACGGCACGCATAATTTTTTTGCGAATTGCCGAAGCTTCATCTGATAAATAGATGCAAGAGTTTTCGTTTTCGGATTTTGACATTTTGGTACTTCCGTCTAATCCAGGTACTTTTACCAATTGTTCGCCAAAGCTAAAAGCAATAGGTTCAGGGAAATAAGGGGTTTGGTACATATTATTAAAACGAGTTGCAAAATTCCGAGTCATTTCCAAATGTTGTTCTTGGTCTTTGCCAACGGGAACCATGTGAGCTTTGTGAATGATGATATCCGCAGCCATAAGAGTTGGATATGTGAGCAAACCGGCATTCACATTATTGGGTTGAGTCCTGATTTTGTCTTTAAAAGAAGCAACTCTCTGAAGTTCACCAATATAGGCGTTCATGTTTAGAAACAGATAAAGTTCGGCTGTTTCTGGTAAATCGCTCTGGCGATATAGAATTGATTTTTCGGGATCCAGTCCGGCAGCCAAATAATTTACCAATACTTTCCGAACATTGTCGTTTAAGTCAGCTGGAGTAGGATGAGTTGTTAACGAGTGATAATCTGCTATAAAAAAATAGCATTGATGCTCGTGTTGCATTTTTACAAAATTTACAATGGCACCAAAATAGTTCCCTAAATGAATATTCCCCGTGGGGCGAATTCCGCTTACTACTGTTTTCATGTTACAAAAGTACTACAAATTTCCGAAAATATATCAATAAAAAACGGGAAGAAAAGAAGCAGTTTTGAGTGCTTTGTGGTTTGGAATTTTAAGTTTATTTTTTTTTTTAGGGGTTATTGTTTCTGTTTAAGATTAATCGCTTTGTTTATGAGTTAAGCCCTTTCTATTGAGATTCCTTGCTGCGCTCGGAATGATAATTTCTATTTGCATTTTTTAAATATTAAATTATCTTTGCTCGTAGTTTGATAAGAATGTTCGGACTAATTTCCAACCGAAAAGCATTCTGCACTATTTTATTTATAGATTGTTTTGTATCAAAATTAATTGAAAATATGATTCAGCTTGAACTTTGTAAAAAATGCAAAAAACGAAAATTTGAATTACAAAGAGGAATTATTTGTGGTTTAACAAGTGAAAAACCAAGTTTTGAAAATCACTGCCCTGATTTTGAAAACGATGAAACGCATATAGAATTTAAAAGAAGTGATTTAAACCCAAATAATCAAAGGGCTAAAATTGCACTTTCAATGATTGGGATTGTATTGGGTTTGGAAATAATTTCTTTGGTTTCAAGTGGATTTCAATATGATTTACTTCAAACCGTTTCAAATGGGGGAGATGTTTCGTATGAAGCAGCAGAGGCAAATGATTTACGAGAACAAATAATTGGAATTATTTTTATAATTGCTTATATTATTTCTGGGATTACTTTTATTATGTGGTTTAGAAGAGCGTATTATAATCTGCATCAGAAAGTAAACAATTTGTCTTATACAGATGGATGGGCTGCTGGATCATGGTTTGTTCCTATTGTGAATTTGTTTCGTCCTTACCAAATAATGAAAGAGTTGTATGTGGAGTCAAAAAGATATATTATTGGGAATGATGATTCATTACAGCTTGATTTAAATACAAATTTTGTTGGAATTTGGTGGGCTTTGTGGATATTGGCTGGAGTGTTAGGACAAATTGTTTATAGACTTTCACTAAATGCTGTAACTTTATCAGAGTTAACCACAGTTACAATATTAAGTATGATAAGTGGAGTAATCGGAATTGCATTAGGCATTGTTACATTAAAAGTAATTAGAGATTATTCAAAAGTAGAAGGATTGTTAGAATGTTGAAAATTAGGAGGTTGAAAACCAATACGAATCATCACATCAACGAATCATCATATCCGTTAATTATCAAATCTGCCGTTAGGCACTCCCGAAAAATAAAAAATTTATGATTTTTGTAATTTTTAGAGGAATTTTCAATCCTCGCTTGCGGGGCTCAATTGTCACAAAATCCGTAATTTTTACAATTCGGAACCAGTCATTTGGTCACATAGTCAACCAGTCACTCAGTTGCTTTTTTTAATCTGCCGTCTGTCACTTGGTTGTACCATTCCTATTTGCATTTCTGAAAAAAATAAATTAACTTTGCTAATGTCTTGATTTCAAAGAGTTGGTAATTTTAATAATGGATAGATGTATTTATGAATCAAAAAATAGTAGATTTAAGAAGGGAGTTGCACAAATATCCCGAAATTTCTAATAAGGAATTTAAAACGACAGAGCGGATCATACACTTTATAAATGAATATAATCCAGATGAGGTTATTCGGCTTGGAGAAACTGGAGTTTTGTTTGTTTTTAAAGGAAAAGAAGAGGGAAAAACAATTCTATTTAGAGCCGAATTAGACGCTCTTCCTATTAAAGAAATATCGGAAATTGAACATAAATCAGTAAATGAAAACAGGTCTCATGTCTGCGGACATGATGGACATATGGCTATTTTAGCAGGATTGGCTCAGAAAATTTCAAACGATCGTCCGACAAAAGGGAGCGTTATACTGCTTTTTCAGCCTGCAGAAGAGGTCGAGCAGGGTGCACGCGATGTTTTAGAAAATTCAAAATTTAAAAAGATAAATCCTGATTCTATTTTTGCACTTCATAATGTGCCTGGTTTTGAAAAACATAAAATCATTTTGAAAAAAGGAAGCTTTGCATCGGCTTCAAAGGGGATGACGGTGAAGCTAATTGGAAAATCATCTCATGCTGCGGAACCTCAAAATGGGATTAGTCCTGCTGATGCTATTTCTCAGATAATCAGCAGATTGCATAAATTGCGAGAAGACAAAGCTTTGTTTAGCGATTTCATTTTGCTGACTATTATTCATATACAATTGGGTGAAATTTCTTTTGGTACCTCTCCTGGATATGCCGAAATTAGAATTACGTTGCGGGCTTTTGAAAATGAAGATATGAACTTGCTCACTTCATATTGTGAGAAAATAATTCAGGAAATATCACATTCTGAAAACTTAAAATGTGAATTTTCCTACAGCGAAGTTTTTCCAGCCACCGTCAATAAGGATTGGTGTGTAGATGTTGTGGAGGAATCGGCAAAGCAATTAGGTTTGGAAATTGAAAATGTAAAAGCACCATTTAAATGGTCGGAAGATTTTGGCTATTTTACAGAAAAATACGATGCTTGCTATTTTGGTCTGGGATCGGGCAATCATCAGCCTCCACTTCATAATCCAGATTTTGATTTCCCGGATGAGATCATCGAAACTGGAATCAATACATTTTTCACTATTTACAAAAAGATATTTAATTATGGTTCATGATTCAATAATAACGCTCAATGAAAAATCAGTTCAAAATAACATTTCTTTTTTACGTTCTAAATTTGGTGAAAAAGTAAAAATATCAGCAGTTGTTAAAGCAAATGCATATGGACATGGGATAGAACAAATGGTTCCCGTTTTTGTCAAATACGGCATTGATCATTTTTCGGTTTTTTACTATAAAGAAGCAGTTCGTGTTTACAATTGTTCTTCTAAACCAAGATCCATTATGGTGATGGGGTGGTTGTGTGATGAAGAAATAAAAGATGCCATTGAAAAAGGAATAGAGTTTTTTGTCTTTAGTGTCAGAAGGCTAAAAACAGCGGTAGAATTTGCCAAAGAGTTGAATCAAAAAGCCAAAATTCATCTTGAAGTAGAAACTGGAATGAATAGGTCGGGTTTAGATTTTGATGATTTAGATTGTGCTATTGATATTATAAAACAAAATATCTCTTTTGTTGAGGTAACTGGGTTTTGCACTCATCTTGCAGGAGCTGAAAGTATTTCAAATCATTTTAGAATCCAAAATCAGTTGAAAAAGTACAATGAAATGTTTGCTCATTTTGAAGCAAAAGGTTTGTGTACAAAATATAAACATGTTGCCAATTCTGCAGCCTCTTTCGTTTATCCGGAAACAAGAATGGATATGGTTCGAGTAGGAATTATGTTATATGGTTTTTGGTCGAGTACTGAAGTCTTTATTCAGTATATAAATAATCAAAATGACAGAATTGATTATTTAAAAAGAATATTGGGATGGAAAAGTCATATCATGTCTATTAAAAAAGTAAAAAGTGGTGAATTTGTTGGATATGGAATTTCATATCTTGCTCAAGGCGACATTACAACCGATTTGGTTCCTGTTGGTTATTCAATGGGTTATAAACGGTCGTTAAGCAATAAAGGACATGTTCTTATTCGTGGTCATCGATGCAATTTAATCGGTCTTGTAAACATGAACATGATTATAATCGATGT
>JAQUHH010000064.1 GCA_028683685.1 Bacteroidales bacterium | reverse complement strand
AAAGACGTTCGAAGAAAACCAAACCTTAAGTTCATATTTCCGATGACCCATTAAAAGGTTTTGCCAGAGGAACTGCCATTGCTCTTAAAAACTTTAATAAATATCCATTCTTGATTAAATAAGCATCTAAATCCCGATTTTATACTACAAAAGAGATTGCACAAATGGCAGTCTCTTTTTTTTAGTTAAATAAATGTTTTTTTAGGATTTCTTATGATTTTGTTTGAAAAATAAACATACTTTTGTCGCATGTTTAACTTAAATAAATCAAGAGCAATGAAAAAACTATCATTTTTATTAATGGGGATTAGCATGTTTGCATTTGTAGCATGTGGCGGTACTGAAGAAGCAGTTGTAGAAGAAACTGTAGCAACTGAAGTTGTTGCTGAAGAAGAAGCTACTGAAGAAGAAGCTGTAGTAACTGAAGAAGATGCTGCAACAGCAACAGAAGAAACTACTCAAAACTAATTTTATTCTGAAAACTTTAATTTAGAATAATAAAAAAAGGAATCATTATGTGGTTCCTTTTTTTATTTTTGCATTCTTAAATCAACCTATTCTCAATGAAAACCATTAAATCAAATTACACAAAACTACAAGGAAGCTTTACCGTAAGCCTCATTATTTTTTTGACAGGTCTGATTCTACAGCTTTTTTGGGGTCAATTCCCATACCACATATTAAAGTTTCCTGTAAATCTCTATGTATTTGCTGAAGTCTTTTTTATCACCCTTGCTCTGTGGTTTCTTTTTAAAAAGAAACCTTTTGTCAAATGGCTCTCAAGTGCCAATGCAGCGCTGGCTTCCATTGCACTTTTCACTTTTGTGGTGGCAATTATAGCTATTTTTCCACAAGGATCTACAGAAAATAAAATCATACAAATTTTAGGATTTAATTCCGTAATTTATACTTGGTATTACGCTCTTGCTGCTGCATTTTTCATTTTGGTTCTCGGATTGAGTACACTAGGTCGAATCAAGCCTTTTAAAGGACGAAACATCCCCTTTTTCATCAATCACTTTGGATTATGGCTGGCGATGACAACTGCCCTACTCGGCTTTGTAGACAAACAACAACTCACAATGCCAGTTCACACCAACCAATTGGTTTGGTTTGCCGAAAATTCATCGAAAGAAATTATCGAACTTCCTTTTGCCATAAAACTAGAAAAATTTGTTGCGGAATATCACCCACCCAAAATGGCCATTTTAAACAATAAAGGAGAGGCATACAAAATAAAAGGCGATCAATTTGGAGAAGTGACGGAAAATAAAAAACTACAAATTGGAGGTTATAATATTGTAATTGACCGCTACTATCACGATGCGTTTTTCATCAGCGACTCGGTCATAAACCGTCCCAACACAGCTGGAACAACGGTTGCAGCTTATACATCTGTATATAAAAACAATGCAAAAATTGCGGAAGATTGGTTGAGTCCAGGAAATTATATGTTCCCAGGCAAATACATCTTTTTACATCCCGATAGCATTTTGGTTTTATTAGATCCCGAACCCTCTTATTATGGGTCGGAAATATTATTATATACCGAATCTGGCATCGAAGACAAAGCAGAAACTATTTCCGTAAACAAACCTCTTTCAGCCGAAGGCTGGATGGTTTATCAGCATAGTTTCGACAATGAATATGGAAAAGACTCACCTTATAGCATCTTCTCTGTGGTGCGCGACCCATGGTTGCCTTATGTCTATACTGGTATATTTCTCATGATGGTGGGAGCATGCTGGCTTGCTTTTGCAAAAGTTATTACAAAAAAAACATCTAAAACAAAACAATTATGATTTGGAAATGGCTCCTAACAATGACTTTTACATTTATCGGCACATGGCTGATTGCTGGAGTTTTTATTTTATTTAAACCCAAAAGCAAACACACTCAGTGGATTTCAATGGCATTCCCAATTATTGGAAACATTGCCATTTTGCTATTTCTTACTCTTTTGTGGATTGAATTAGAAAGGCCTCCAATGAGAACCATGGCAGAAACCAGATTGTGGTATTCGCTATTTGTGGCTTGGATAACTTGGTCTATCTACCTAAAAACACGAAGTGCACATATGTATTTACTGGGGTTCATCATGGCATCTGTTTTTCTAATTGTGGATATTATCCATCCCGAATATCAAAGCAAAACCCTGATGCCTGCTCTTCAAAGCCCATGGTTTATTCCACATGTTGTTATTTATATGATTGCATACGCCGTTTTGGCGGCGGCTTGTTTATCGGCTTTGATTGGAATGTATTCTTTGCATAAAAAAAGATCTTCTTTGGAAAAAGAAATCTCATTGGCCATGAAACTCGTTTACCCCGGAATGGGATTGCTCACTCTTGGAATGCTTATGGGAGCAATCTGGGCAAAAATTGCGTGGGGAAATTACTGGACTTACGATCCCAAAGAAACTTGGGCTTTGCTCACTTGGCTTTTCTATCTTATCACCATTCATCTTCATTATGCTCATTCTGACAAAAAGAGGGTATTGCTGTGGATTTTAGCCCTATCGTTTATTGTTCTCATCATTACTTGGATGGGAATCAGATACTTGCCCTCTGGAATGCAAAGCATTCACGTGTATGGTTAAAAATATTTGAAACTTTTTAGTACCATGTAGTACATAGTACTAAAAATATATTATCTTTGTCGCATGAAAGAAGATAAAAACATCCGTCAATTTCGCAAAGGGGTACTGGAACTCTGCATTTTATCAGTACTTTCAAAACAAGATGCGTACGTTTCGGATTTAATTGAAGTGCTGAAAGAATCTAAATTAATTGTAGTTGAAGGCACCATGTATCCCCTACTGATGCGATTGAAAAATGATGGTTATTTAACCTATCAATGGGTTGAATCCAAATTGGGACCGCCTCGAAAATACTATCGAATCAGCAAATTGGGAACCGAATACCTTGTTCAATTAGAAAACTCTTGGGATAATATGTCAAAAATAGTAACTGAAATTAGAAACAAAGAAAACCAATCCATAATATCATGAAAAGAACATTCACCACCAACATAAATGGTCTTATCTTTAATGTAGACGAAGATGCGTATGCACGATTGCAAGAATATTTAAAATCTTTACGCAATCATTTCTTAAAAAATGAAGGAGTTGATGAGATTATTTCCGATATCGAATCTCGAATTTCAGAATTAATGCAAAGACTTATTTCACCGCAAAAACAGGTAATTACTCTCTTTGATGTGGAAGGTATTATCAAACAATTGGGCGAACCCGAAGAGATAGAAGACGAAAATGAAGAAAAAACCTCAGAAGAGAATCCCAAGTCACAATCTCCAGAATATGAAAATGTAGGCAAGCGTTTTTTCAGAAATCCCGACGATAAAGTAATTAGTGGTGTTTGTTCAGGATTAGCAGCCTATTTTGGAATCGACCCAATAATTCTACGGATTTTATTTGTAATCTTTTTCTTTGTGGGTGGAAGTTCATTTTGGGTATACATCATTTTATGGGTAGCCATTCCAGAAGCCAGAACTTCCATTGACAAACTGCAAATGAAAGGCGAGCCAGTAAACGTTAATAATATTGAGAAAAAAATTAAAGAGGAATTAAACGATCTTGGTAGCCGAATCAAAGATTATGGAAACGAAGCTGGTGAAGCTTTTACCAAAGCATCTCGAAACATCGCTCCAAAAACAGGTTTAGAACGTTTTTTCAATTCATTTTTCGAAATGATGAGTCACATTTTTAGAGCATTTGGCATCCTGTTTGGAATTGTTTTTATAATGGTTGGAATATTTATGTTGGTTGGATTCTCGTTTTCTTTTTTTGCGCTTGACAATACTTTTGTCGTAACATCCATGGGACTTAACAGCATTTCGATTCCTCAATTTGCAGATGCATTTATTTCAAACACATCCGAAAAAAGTTTATTGATGACTGGGTTGATATTGGCCATTGGGATTCCATTGGTCATGCTAATTTACAACGGAATGAAACTTATTTTTGGATGGAAATTTGAGATTCGTTTTTTGGGATTATCCGCATTTTCATTGTGGCTTGCAGGAGCAATCTTTCTGGGCATTGTTGCTTTTGGCATAGGCAATGATTTCACCAACAAAGGCTCTTCATCCTCAAGCCTTATGCTTGAAAACACAAAAGGGAATACGCTTTATGTGAAGGCAAAAGAGTTAAACGAACTAAATATTGAAAATATTGAGTTCTACACCGGAAAATGGAATATCGTCAGCACCAAAGACGAAAAAGTATTGTTTGGAATTCCTGAAATTTCAATTATCACGAATAATGAGAATGAATTTAGGACAAACATCACAAAATTCTCAAAGGGCAAAAACACTGTTCTGGCATCAAAAAGAGCAAAAAATATTCAATTTGAAATCGAACAAATTGGCGATACTCTTTTCATCGACCCATACTACACTTTACTAAAAGAAGAAGTTTGGAGAAACCAAAATGTGAAATTGCAAATATTTATTCCTTCAAATAAAAATATTTTCTTTGATAAGAGCATGAGTGAAATTTTAAATGTGGACCAACGCAATAGCAACCTTCAAGAATTTATTGGAAAAAGTGTTGGATTAGACCACAAAAAACAAGAAAACAGAGAACTCATAAATATGGAGGCAGATAAAAATTAAAAAACCAGGATTATCAAAAATAACCTGTCCAAGTTGGGCAGGTTGTTTTGTTTTTAAATACACAAATCGTGACAAAATGTCATAAAAAGCACAATGGTATAGCTTTTGACTTTAGAGCATGAAAATATAAAAAATTTAATCATATGCAAAAAGGTACAATAAATGTAAAGACTGAAAACATTTTCCCCATCATTAAAAAATTCCTCTATTCCGATCACGAAATATTTTTGAGAGAATTAGTTTCCAACTCTGTTGATGCGACACAAAAAATCAAAGCGATGTCGTCGCTTGGCGAAGTGGTTGGCGAACTTGGCGATTTGACCATTGATGTTTCGTTCGACAAAGAGAAAAAAACCATTACGATTCACGACAGAGGAATTGGAATGACGGCTGAAGAAGTGGACAAATACATCAACCAAATTGCTTTTTCGAGTGCCGAAGAGTTTTTAGAAAAATTTAAAGGCGTGGATGGAGCAAATATTATCGGACATTTTGGCTTGGGTTTCTATTCCGCATTTATGGTTGCCGAAAAAGTTGTTCTTCGAACTAAATCATGGCAAGAAGGTTCACAAGCGGTTCAATGGAGTTGCGATGGAAGTCCAGAATTTGAATTAGAAAACATTGACAAAAGCGACCGTGGAACAGAAATAATTCTGCACATTGCCGAAGATGCCACTGAATTTTTGGATGAATATCGTATTTTAGATCTTCTGAAAAAATACTGTAAATTCTTACCCGTTCCCATTCGTTTTGGAAAAGAGACAAAATGGGAAACACCAGAAGGCGAAGAAAAAGCCAAAGAATATGAAGTGGAACGCATCATTAACAATCCAGATCCACTTTGGAAAAAAAGCCCAAAAGACATTACCGAAGAAGAGTACAAAACATTCTACCGCGAAATTTATCCATCCAGTTTTGAAGAACCCTTATTCAATATCCATTTGAATGTTGATTATCCTTTTAACCTCAACGGAATTTTATACTTTCCAAAAGCTCGAAAAACCATTGAAGTACAAAAAGAGAAAATCCATTTATATTCCAATCAAGTCTATATTACAGACCAACTTGAAGGTATTGTTCCCGACTTTTTGACCTTGCTTCATGGTGTGATTGATTCGCCAGATATTCCACTAAATGTTTCCAGAAGTTATTTGCAAAGCGACAGCAATGTCAAGAAAATCTCTGGACATATTAGCAAAAAAGTAGCGGACAAACTGGAAGAGATGTTTAAAAACAATCGCGAAGATTTTGAATCTAAATGGGATGATATCAGCGTTTTTATAAAATATGGTATGATTACCGATGAGAAATTTTATGAAAGAGCCAGTAAATTTATGTTGTTTAAAAACATTGATGGGAAATATTTCACCAGCGAAGAGTATCAGAAACACATTGAAGTTTTGCAAAAAGACAAAGACGAAACGCTCGTTTATCTTTACAGCAATGACTTAGATGCGCAAGACAGCTACATAAAAAATGCGAAAGACAGAGGATATGATATTTTGCTAATGGATGGTATTTTAGACAATCACTTTATCAACCATATTGAAAGCAAACTGGAAAAAACTCGCTTTTCGAGAGTGGACTCTGATATTATCGACAAATTAATTGAAAAAGGAGAAGATTTACCTTCCAAATTATCGGAAGATGATATTAAGAAAGCAAAAGAAGTTTTCGGAAAACAAATTGACGAAAAATTATTTCAAGTGACTTCCGAAAACATGAGCGAAACCGATATGCCTGTTGTCATTACGCAAACCGAATTTATGCGTCGCTGGAAAGACATGCAAAGCATGAGCGGACAAAAATCGTTTATGCCCGAAATGGACAATTATAATTTAGTGGTAAACACGAATCATCCTTTGGTTGAAATGATTGTAAATGAAGCAGATGAAGAACGTCAAAGCAAACTCACTAAGCAAATTGTAGATTTAGCTCTTTTGTCGCAAAATATTTTAAAAGGCAAAAGCTTAACCGAATTTGTTCAACGTAGCGTTGACTTAATTAAGTAGATTTCAATCTTTTTAAAAAGCCTTTGTTCAAATTTGACAAAGGCTTTTTTTATAGTATTAGACGAGTCATAAAAAGCTGAAGTTCTGATTTAGATTTTGCAAGCTTTCATCTTCTTGCTCTCTTTAGGGCTTGGACAAAGAAGAAAATGAAAAACAAGAAATAGATTGGAAAAACTGTTCAAATTTAAATATTTTATTTAAGACACAAAATTTGTTTTTTAATCACACGCTAATATTTAAACCAATTTACATTAATCCTATTGTATCACAACTTTCACAACCTTACTCCTATTTTCATCAGATATTTTCAACAAATAGATGCCTTTGTTTAGCGAAGCCACATTTATGGCATGTTGTGCGTTTGTTGCTTTTTCGTTGATAACCAAACGTCCATCCATGCTATACATAGCTAATTGGTAAGAATTTGCTTCTTCGAAGCGGATGTTTAACAGCATTTTTGCCGGATTGGGGTAAACCAAAACATTGAAATTTTGGTTTGTTTCGTTTATGGCAGCATCAATTTTCACAATATTCAGGGCAGTATTGGTTACAATGGCTTCGTTAAAATCGAAATAGATATGGGCAGTATTGGTGATGCTGTCGTTGAGTGGAATATTGTTATTGAGTCGGATGGCGTATTTTATAAAACCGTGACTGGCAGCCTCGTTCATATTGCTGTCGGGAAGATTGATGTTCGGAAAATTAAAACGAACGATTCCATTGCCCGAAAAATCGAAATTATAATCGTGACTTGCCGAAATCACTCGGAATGTGCTTAAATCTAGATTACGATGCAGTGTGTCTAAAATGCTCACATTTTCGGCATACCATGTTCCTGTATTTTGAAATCGAACGGTATAAATCATTTCCGATTTATTCAAAACCTGCTGTGGAGACAAATAAATGGCTCGGTTTATTGTTTTTTCGTTGGGGTCGAATGAGCCGACAACAATGTCAGAAATTGAATCGGTATTGTTTTCCATGGTGGTATCGTCGATGATGGGAGAAATGGTTCCCTTAAAATTCACAGTTTCGCCTAGAGGGACTGTTTGATTTAGCCTAAAAGTCAACCAAATACTCAGGCTTTGCAATGGATAAAAACTAGAAAATGACCAAGATAAAATATTATTTACAGCCATAGTTGGAGTAAAAGATGAATTTATCAATATAAATCGATCATCATACTCAAAGTCTAAACTAGCATTTTTAGCTACTGTACCATCATTTTGCACAATAATATTTATGTAGTAATTAAACCCTGGACGTGGCTGAGTTTTTGCTGTAATATCTACTCTTAAATCACTGATTCCTGGTGTTCGATATATCGAAAAAGTTTTATTGGAATCTGTTTCATTAATAATATAATAATCGGGTTGAATCATTGAATATAAGGGTGGACTTATCATCCTTAATGTATCATTATTGTATATTCCTGATGTGAACAAGTTGTAATCACCATAATCGTTAGTCATTGAATGAATACCTGTTGTAGTTCCAATTGTTATTCTTGGTATTTTCTGCTCATTATTATCAAGTATTCCATTATTGTTGGTATCTTCAAAAACATATCCCGAAATTCGTGTAGCATTTAAATCGTAAATATTTCTAGAATATATTTTATCATGTCTCACGTATGCATAAAGAGAGTCATGAGAAATCATAAAAGATACAATTTCTTCATTTAGCAAATTATCGTTAATCAAAAACCAATTAAAACCTTTATCCATGCTAGCAAAAATCTTATTATATTGAGCAAAAAACATGACAGAATCGTTTCCAAAAAACAAAGGGTCACTACTTATATTTGGCAAATTATATCCACAAGTTATCCAAGTGCTTCCATTGTCATCCGATTTGTATAATCGATGTTCTCCCCATGTAGAATTATCAATTTTAAACAATGTATTTCCAACTTTATTTATGTATGCGTTCCATGCTGGCGGTAAAGTGTCCCAGTTTGCAATAATGTTATTTTCAATTTTAAATCGTGCACTTTGCCAATGAGAACTTGTAACATTTTTTGACCCCCAGTAAAGAAATTCCTTGTTTTTAAAAAAAACTTCATTTGATGAAAATTCGTTTGATGACCCTACATAATCATCAAACATTTGATGCCATGTGTTTCCTAAATCAATACTATAGAAGATTTTTACAGTTTGCATTTCATTGAATAATCTATATAATGTATCATTATCATAACAGAGTAAATCATTGTTAAGATAACTAATATTAATATTGTCTGGAAAACTTACAGGATGCCATGTTTTTGCGGTATCGAGTGATTTGAAACAATAAGGGGATTGAGAAGTGTGCACAAAAATTGCATTTGAACACTCTGCTTCACTTAAAAAAACATTATTATCATACAAAGGCGGTAGTCTTAAAAATGTAATACTATCAGAATCTAAATTTTTTAAAACAGGAACCATTGACATATCAAACTTATAAATGATGGTATTTCCAAATTTTCTTAAAAGAGTAACATAATGAGCCGTGAAACTAGGTCCTAAATTTGTCCAATTCAAGTAGCTTCCAATTGGATTCCTGAAAATTGAATTATTTTGGCTAGAAAAAAACTGATAACCATTCGAAATAAGAGGTTTACCAATTATTTCGTAATTTAAATCGAAATTATAAGTTTGCCATGAAATTCCAGCATCTAATGTAGTATAAATTTTGTCATTATATTTTTGAAACAATGTGTCTCCATTATACCAAAATTCATATGCGTATAAATTGTTTGATGGGCTTATTGGATGATTTTGCCATGTTTGCCCGCCATTTGATGAGGTAATAAAGGCTCCACTCATCATTTGATAATGTAAAATTGTAATTCTATCGTGATTTGTTGCAACATAGTAGTTTTCAGAAGTGAAATCTAACATTTTAGTTATACTATCTTCATTGTTAATTTTATATAATGAATTTCCTGGCATCGTATATTCAAAAAAATACACTTTATCTTGAAAAACAAAAGAGTTTTTAATGTTTTTATTTACAAAAGCCGAAGTTGAATCGACAATCCAGTTTAATCCATAATCAACAGAATAGTATTGTTTATAGCTAGGTTCGTATAATGAATATAATTTATTGTCTATCATGAAGAAATCATTTGAAGTTCTTGGTAAAATTGTATAAGACCATGTTTCCCCATTATCAAACGACCTGAATACAGCTATGTCGAAACAAAACAATAAAGTATCCCCAAAATTATAACTTTTAAAATAATAGGGACAATAATTATCTCCAAATACTTCAAAATATATTTTTTTGTTCCATGTTACTCCATTATCAGTACTTTTATAAATACCTGTTCCATCACATGAGTTAAAATAAATACTTCCATTTGATTCAAAAATATCATATACTGTTCTGCTCTCCAGTGTTCCAATCGCCTCCCACTGCCCAAATGCCATTTTTGCACAAAAAAACAGCACGAATAAAAATGTAAACTTTTTCATATCCTTGGTTTTTATTGAATTACCACTTTAACTATTTTACTACGGTTATTATCCGACACTTTGAGTAAATAAATTCCTTTATCCAGCGAAGCGATGTTTAAAACATGATGTTCAGAATTTGATTTTTCGTTCATTACTATGCGACCATCAATGCTGAAAAGTGTCAAATTATAGGATGAAAATTTTTCAAAACGAATGTTTAAGAGCGTTTTAGCAGGGTTTGGATAAACATTTAGATTGAAATCTTGGTTTGTTTCGTTTATGGCAGCATCAATTTTCACAATATTCAGGGCAGTATTGGTTACAATGGCTTCGTTAAAATCGAAATAGATATGGGCAGTATT
>JAQUHH010000063.1 GCA_028683685.1 Bacteroidales bacterium | reverse complement strand
TTTAGTTACAAAATTGGATTAAGGGGAGAATATCAATACAACTTTCTAAATTCTATTTCAGCAGCACAGCAAGTAGAAAGCGATTATTTGGGAATTTTTCCTTCTGCACATTTGAGTTATCAAACTTCAAAAAAATATAGTTATACAGCCAGTTATAGCCGAAGAGTGCAATATCCAAATATTTGGTATCTCGATCCATTTATCAGTTATATGAATGAAGAATCAATATGGAAGGGAAATCCTAATTTAAAACCAGCGTATACAAATTCATTCGAACTGGGAAGTTCTAAGTTTTTTGAAAAAGTTGGCTTTCTTAGCATGTCATTATATCACAGAAGGACGGATAAAAGCCACACCAATAGTCTTGAAGCAGTTTACGATTCCTATTTGAACCGCTACACAATTTATCAATTTATGACCAATTCAGGGCAAGATATTTTTACGGGTGCTGATGTTACTTTTACGTATCGTCCAAAGCCTTTTATAAATGTTTTAGTCAATGCAAATGTTTATAACAAAGATATTTATGCAGAGTTCGATTCATATACGGTTCAGCGGAATGAATTTAGTTATGATGCAAAAATTAGTTTTAGTTCTTCTTTATTAAAACGTTACCAAATTCAGTTGATGGGTTTTTATCGCTCAAAGTCTCCCACTTTACAAGGACATTCAGATGCCATGCTTTTTGCCAATGCATCTCTTCGGGCTGATTTTTTTGATAAAAAATTATCTGTTCATATGAGTGTTCAGGATATGTTTAATACGCAACGAAGTAAATTTGAGACAAATACCCCAAGTATATATTCCGTAAGTGAATCATGGTCGAATAGTCAATATATTTTGATGGGTCTTACGTTTAGATTTGGAAAAATCGAGATGGAAAAAGAACAAAAACGGGGCGATATGAATCAGGGAGGGGGAGCTCCGGGAATGTAAGCTCAAAAAAAAACGTAGAAATGTTTTTCTAAAAAAATATAATGTATATTTGCAATCTAATAATGCCCAGGTGGTGAAATTGGTAGACATGCTACTTTGAGGGGGTAGTGCCCGTACGGGTGTGCAAGTTCGAATCTTGTTCTGGGCACCTGATTTTAAAATAAACCTTGAGTTATATACTTGAGGTTTTTTTATTGATATTTGTTATGGATTAGAAATAAGTAGAAATAAATTGCTTTCGTTTTTATTTTTAGAAATTGATTTTTTTGAGTCTCTAAGAGAAAGAAAATATTTACTTTTGCTTTCTAAGACCATCCTTTTCAAAAATATCCATTGATGAATTTTTCTCGTTTCACTTTTCTCATTTTTGTTCTCTCTATTCTGACGATTCCTGTCATGTCGCAGCAATTAATTATTTCTGAAAAAAACTTTACTTATCCTTTTGTTCTTAATAGTCAAACGGTGTCTAATGTGTTTGCAGAAAGGGTATTGCAAAAATTATCTATTCACAATGAGATAAACATTTCTTTTTCTGTTGATTTGTCTGTAAAAGTAACACAATTAAGTCAGTATCAATTTGTTGCTATGGCAGAAGTCCGTTATGACGAGTGCAAAGGGAACTTTTTGTATCGCAATTTTGAACTTTGTTCCGATTTTTATCCTGAATATTTGGATTTTGGTTTTGAAATAAATCAAGCTTTTCAATCAAAAAACAGTATTGATATTTCATTTCACAATTCGCCATCCGAAACAATTCGGACAATATTTTCTTGGATCGATTCTACGGGAAATAAAATTCCTGAAATCAAACCTATATTTAAAAACATACGATATGATGAGTTTTGGGAGCAGAAAATAAATCAAAAAATAAATCGAATCGAACTCTATTATAAAAGTGATTCTTTATTTAAATTATGGAATGAGGCTATAGACAATATTAACTTAGATCAGACGGAACTTCTGCCTATCCATGATTTTACCTTAGATGATATTGAAAAAGAATTTGAGTTTTTTAATGATCAAAACATCTATTCAATTTTAAATCCTACTCTTGAGTCGCATCACGTTTTCTCAAATAAAATGAATGATATAAATCAAAAAATATCCCGAAAACGTTATTTGTTAGATGAGTATTTGCATCGTATTGATTTTCGTTTTATTGAATCGGCTCGGGAATCCATAAAAAAATCAAATGTTGAAAAGGCTATTTATTTTTACCAAAAAGCCTTGGAGTTTCATCCATATAGCATTATTGCATTAAAGGAATTGGGACAGATTTTTCTGAACCAAGAGAGATTGTCGGATGCATCAGAATTGTTGAAAATAATTTTTTCAAAAACTTGGCCTCACGAAAAACTGTATGTTGAATGTGTCCATTTGGCTCAAAATGTATATCAGAGTATTCTTACAAAAGGGGATGAATGGATTTCCGAAGAAGAATTTCACAGAGCGATTGAGGTCTATTCTGTGGCTCTTATTTTTTGCGATAGCATTCGAGAACCTATTTGTAATGCTTCGCATAAGCAAGGAATTATCAATGCTAAAAAAGGCATCTTAAATTCTTATTTTAATGTGATAAATAAGTCTTTGGAGCGAAATCGAATGGATATTGCCGAAAATTATGTTCGAGAATCTAAAAAATATCAACTTGCTAATCAAAAAGAATTACCGGATGATGCTGAAATTCAGGCGATGGCAGATAAAGTAGTTTCGAGATATGTAAATGAAGCGATAATTAATATTCAAAAAGCTCAATTTTCTAAAGCCATTCGTCAGTTGGATAATGCAGATAGTCTGGGTTATTCATTCCGTGAAAATTTTTCTTTGGCGTATTTGAATGAATCTCGCGAAAAAGCTTTTAGTGGTGCCTTTTCAGTTGCTTTAAAAGAAACAAAAATGCAATTGGAAATGGGTAATATTGTATTGGCAGATGCCAAATATGATGCAGCTATGGATTTCTATTTTAAGCATCCTGAATGGATTAAAGATACGACTGAAGCTTATGCTTTATTTGTAAATATTCGTCAAGCAGAAAGTTTAAAAAAAACAGATTGGGGCAATATTCTATACTCGAAAGCGGAATATTCGTCGGCTTTATTGTCGTTGCAAGAGGCAAAATCTATTGAGCAAAAATTTAAATTGTCTGAAAATAGATTACTTGATTCTCTTTTGTTTGTGATAAGTAAGCCAATTGCTTTTGAAAAGTTGAATAGTGTTGGGATGAAAATATGGAGAAATGAATTATTAGACGCTAAAAAAATTATTGATGAAGTTCAAACTTTGATTATAAAATCGAATCTTGAAAAGAATCTTGATTTGATGAAATTGTTTAATTCTGTATCTGAAAATTACGAATCTCAAAAATGTATTTTTGCCAATTCTGAAATACAAAAACTCGAAAATGAATATTTTAATTATAGAAACGAAAATGCTTACATCAATGCTAAGCAGTCGGTTGAAAATATTATAAAGATTCAAAATGAATTTGGTGAATGCATTCAATCTCCCAAAAGATATGACGATGCAATGCAGTTTTTGATACCTGCTTCGGAATACGAAAATTTAATCCGTGATAGTAGCATTGAGTTTCGTCTTGAAAATTATTCATTGGCTTTGCGTAATTATTTTAAAGCAGATTCGTTATTTGAAGGGAATATGCTTGATAAAAATGGGGTGAGACGAAGTTCTCTTAGTTCGTTTTTTTATCAGTCGATCGAGAATAAACCCATTTTTTCAGCATTAAGCAATTCTATTTTATATCAAAAACCGGAATATGCTTTTGAATTATTTGAATTGTTGAAAAAAAGAGGCGTTAAATCTTTTGAAACTAGAATTGTTCAAAAACAATTGGCAAGTTTTCTTAAAAATAGAGATAAAATCAGTGTTCCTTCTTTGACTAAATTTGAAAGACTTAAGCAATATCCTGTTTCTGGAAAATGGTTTTTATGGTTTAGAGTTTATTATATTTTGTAGTTTTCAAAGTCATTTATTTTCTTTCAGAAAACGCCATGGTTCTAATGTAAATATCAAAATAAAAAGGGACAATGATATCATTGTCCTTTTTTTTATTCTAAAATCAGATTTTTATTTCATAAAGTCGTAAACAAAATCTGTAGGGGCATTAAATGTTTCTTTAATCGTTCTTGGACTTACCCAGCGAATTAGATTTAAAGGTCCACCTGCTTTATCGTTTGTGCCCGAAGCTCTTGCTCCACCAAAAGGTTGCATTCCAACCATTGCTCCGGTTGGTTTGTCGTTGATGTAGAAGTTTCCAGCAGCATTGCGAAGTATTTCCGTGGCTTTGATAACGGCATATTTTTCAGTTGCA
This sequence comes from Bacteroidales bacterium, assembly GCA_028683685.1. Taxonomy (GTDB): domain Bacteria; phylum Bacteroidota; class Bacteroidia; order Bacteroidales; family WCHB1-69; genus JAQUGA01. Next base: position 6,210 of record JAQUHH010000063.1, on the reverse strand, counting down.
AAAATGGCTCCTGTTAAAGCGTAAGGTGAAGTATTATCGCATAAATGTAAAGTGGCTTCATATTCTTCATCATTATAAATATATATGGTAATAATAGGTCCGAAAATTTCTTCTTTCATCGAAGCAAAATCAGGATTGGTAGTAACAATAATTGTAGGTTCAATATAGTAGCCTACTGATTTATCTCCATTTCCACCAAGAATAATTTCACATTCGGATGATTTTTTTGCTAAATTAAGGTAAGACATACAGTTGTCAAATGATTTTTCATCGATAACCGCATTTACAAAATTAGTAAAGTCAGTTACAGGTCCCATTTTAATTCGACTTCCTTGTTCTAGCAAATATCCTTTAACTTCATTCCAAATTGATTTTGGAATGTAGCTGCGAGATGCTGCTGAACATTTTTGTCCTTGATATTCAAACGATCCCATTGTAATTGCCGTGGCTAATTGAAGTGGATTGGCAGAAGTGTGAGCAAAAATAAAGTCTTTTCCACCCGTTTCTCCAACAATTTTTGGATAGGATTTGAATTCGGATAGATTTTCACCAATTGATTTCCATAAGTGATTAAAAGTGCCACTAGATCCTGTAAAATGGATGCCTGCTAAATCTTTATGTTTTAATGTAACACCACCAATAGTAGCACCGGGTCCTGGAAGAAAATTGATAACACCGTCGGGCATGCCTGCTTCTTTGTAGATTTTCATCAACAAATAGTTAGATAAAACAGAGGTTTGAGCTGGTTTCCATACGGTTGTATTACCCATTAAAATAACCGACATATTAAGATTGGATGCAATGGCCGTAAAATTAAATGGAGAAATGGTGAAAACGAATCCTTCAAGTGGACGATATTCAACCCTGTTTAATTGTCCTAAACCTGATTTTGGTTGATCTGCATAAATTTTAGAAGCAAAATATGCATTGTATCTTAAAAAGTCGATGGTTTCGCATGCTGCATCAATCTCAGCTTGATGTGGGTTTTTACTTTGTCCCAACATTGTGGTTGCTAGAATTTCATAACGATATTTTGTAGAGATAAGATCAGCCACTTTTAGAATAATGGAAGTACGGTCGACCAACGACATGTTTTCCCACTCTTTTTTTGCTTCGAGTGCTGCTTTTATGGCTGCATTAACTTCCACTTCACTCGCTAAATGACAGCGTCCAATGACGTGTTGGTGGTCATGCGGCATGACTACATTTTTGATATTGCCAGTTTTAACCTCTTTTCCACCAATGATTAAGGGTATTTCTACCACTTGTTCCATTTGGCGTTTCAATGCAGCTTCAAGCATTGCTCGTTCGGTAGAGCCTTTGGCAAATTTTAATATGGGCTCATTTTGAGGATTTGGAAATGAAAAAATTGCGTTATTCATATTAATTGTAATTTAGTTTTGCGTTTATAAAGTTGCAAATTATATAACTTTGTAGCAAAGATAGTAATTTTTAATATCTATCTTTGAATTTCAAAACATTTATTCTTAAATTCTAGTTATTTCATTTGCTTTCATTGTCGGTTTGTGGCTAAGAGTTATTGTCACTTATTTCTGTTTCTTTTTTGTTCATAATTCTGATGAAAATAAACGTTTTATTTGTTAGATAAACCTGACTGAAACTCATATTTGAAAGTGGCAAACATACTTAGAGATGTGAATTATTAACAAGATTAAGTTGTTTTAAATCAGTTTATTAGGGTATATATCAACATTTAAAAAACAGTAAAGAGAGAATGTGAAAAAAATATCTTAAAAAAAAAAGCTAAATTCGCACTTCGATGTACAAAATGAAAAAAATGCAAAAAATTATTGTTTTCTTGGCAATTTTTATGTTTTATAGCGGATTGCAAGCTCAAAATGGCAATCGGAAACAACCTAAAGGCGATCGTGATAAAGCCATAGAATTGTATAGAACTGGAAACTTTTACGGAGCCATTGTTGAACTTGAACGTTTGGTCGTTTCCGAACCCAATGATTTGACATTTAAAGCTTTGTTGGGTTATGCATACTTAAATACAAATATTGATAAAACAAAAGCTATCGAGTTTTTTGAAGCGATTGTTAACGATCCTAAATCAGATTATTATTCTCATTATGACTTAGGCAGAGCTTATATGATGGATTATAGATTTGATGATGCTATCACGCAATTCAAACTTTTTTCAAGTAAGCTGAAAGGGAGTGAAAAAGATTTGCCCATGACTACACCCCGAATGATTGAAATGTGTGAATATGCCAAAATAGCTCATAAAAATCCAGCAAATGTTTCCATTCAAAATATTGGAATGGAGATTAATACTGATTTTCCTGATTACAATGCATTTGTTGATGAATCAGAATCTGTTTTGTTATTTACGTCTAGAAGGAAAGGGAATATTGGAAATTTTCAAGATGTGGATGGTTTATTAACGGCTGATGTTTTTTTGAGTACAGCTTGGGAAGATGTTTGGTTAAAACCTCGCAGAATGACATCTGCGGTTAACACTTATCTCATTGAAGAGAGTGTAGGAATGACTGCGGATGGAAAAGATTTGCTAATTTATGTGTACAGTGAATATGGTATGGATGATGTTTTTATGTCTTCTAAAAAAGGTCGCCAGTATCGCAAAGCTGAATATTTAATGGTAAACTCGAAATACGAAGAATCAAGTGCTACGATGTCGCCAGATAAAAGATATATTATTGTCGCTTCTAAACGTCCTGATGGATTTGGTGGTAAAGATTTGTACATTTCTAAGAAACTTCCCAATGATTCGTGGTCGGAACCTCGAAATCTGGGACCTACCATAAACACAGAGTACGATGAAGATTTTCCGAGTTTTTCGCCTTGTGGTGCAAAACTTTATTTTGCCTCTAAAGGACATCAAGGAATGGGTGGTTTTGATTTATTTAAAAGTGATATAGACTTGGCATCTTCGACTTTTTCTGCACCTGAAAACTTGAAATATCCTATTAATACGCCAGATGATAACAAAACAATTTCTTTTACGCGTTCAGGAAGATATGCTTATATTGCCGATTTAAGAAAAGGTGGACAAGGGAATTTGGATATTTATAAAGTTATTTTCAATGATATTCCTGCTCCCTATGTTACTTATGCTGGAAATATTTTCGACAAAGATTCTGTGGATATATTTGAAGCTCAGCGACTTGCTATAGAAAAAACAAAAGCTCAAATTGCTCAACTTGAAAATAAAGTAGGTACGGAACAGAAAACTATTGAAAATATGCGTGTCAAAATTGAAGAAGTTAAAAACGATACAAGTGCTCTGGGCATTAAAAAACTGACGGCATACGAACGCTTATTGTCAGAATCTGAAAATAATATCACCCAAATTCAAGAAGTGGATGTTCCAAATGCTAAAAAAACTTTACAAGAATTAGAATTAGAAATTGTTGTGAAAATTAATTTGATAAATCCAAAAACCAAAAAAATAATTTCTGTTTTTACTCCGCATAAACAAACTGGGGAATTTGCCGTTATTGCTCAGCCTGGGAAATACGAAATTTCCGTTGTTTCAAATAAATTTAATACTTGGGAAAGCGAATTTGAGATTCCCGAACGCGAGCCTGCTGCCGATCCTTATATGTTTGATATTTATATAGAAAAAGAGGCTCCCAAAAAGAAATAAACTGTCTTTTTTATTTAATTAGCATCCGAAAAATACAATTCATTCGGTGCAAGAATAAACAATTATGAAACTGAATTTACAAAATCCACTTGCTTTTTTCGACCTTGAAACGACTGGAATAAATGTGGTGAAAGATCGCATCGTTGAAATTTGTATTATAAAAATTATGCCTGATGGCTCCAGTATCACAAAACATGATGTGATTAATCCTACAATTCCTATTCCAAAAGAAGTGACCGAAATTCACGGAATTAGCGATAAGGATGTTGCTGATAAACCCACGTTTGCTCAAGTTGCATCAGATTATCATGTTTTTCTGGAAAAATGTGATATGGCAGGTTTTAATTCCAATAAATTTGATGTGCCCATGTTGGACGAAGAATTTGCTCGAGCAGGAATTGACTTCGAAATTAAAGGACGTCGTTTTATCGATATTCAAAATATTTTCCATAAAATGGAACCTCGAAATCTCTCTGCTGCTTATAAATTTTATTGTAATAGAGATTTGGAAAATGCTCATACAGCTGAAGCCGATACTCGAGCTACTTATGAAATTATGCTTGCTCAAATTCAACGTTATCAAGATGTTGACTATAAAGATAAAGAGGGGAAAATAAGCAACCCCATTCAAAATGATGTAAAAAAGTTAAGCGAATTTTCATTTTATAATAAAAATGCAGATTTGGTTGGACAAATTATTTTTGATAAGGACAATGTAGAAGTTTTTAATTTTGGCAAAAACAAAGGCAAATCTGTTGAATCTGTTTTTAAATCGGAGCCTCAGTATTATGATTGGATGATGAAATCAGATTTTCCTAATTATACAAAAAAGATAATAACAGCCATTCGTCTTCGTGCACTTTCTACCAAATAATTGGCTTTTATGAAACTGATATGCGTTGGACCAAATTATTATGAATTTACCAAAGAAAAAGGATTTTCGATTTCTGCTGAACCCCTTTTTTTCATGAAACCTGATACCGCATTGCTGATTCGGAATCGTCCTTTTTTTATTCCTGATTTTAGTTCTGATATTCATCCTGAAATCCAATTGGTTGTTAAGATTCATAAAATTGGAAGGCATATTCAAGCTAAATTTGCTCATAAATATTATAATCAAATTGCTTTGGGCATCGATTTTTCGGCTTTCGATTTATTAGATCAGTGTAGAAAAAATGGAAATCCGTGGGAAATTGCAAAAGCATTTGATTTTTCTGCTGCCATTAGTGATTTTGTTCCTTTGGCTGGAGATGTTCAAAATATTGCCATTGAAATGAAATTAAATGGCGAATCGGTTCAAAAAGTAAATACCAAAGAGATGATTTTTACGGTGGATCAGATTATTGAACATGTGTCGAAATTTGTAACTCTTAAAATTGGAGATTTAATTTATACGGGTACTTCCTCTTTTGCTCCAAAAATCAATATTGGTGACCAAATTTCTGGATCTCTAGAAGGAGAGGAGTTATTTAATTTTTTTATCAAATAGCGACTCATTGTGATTTTTGAAAAGTATCCATTTTTGGCAATTCTGATTTTTTACAAATTATGGATTATTTCTCGTAATTCTTTGGTACTTTTGTAGAAAAGAGAGAATATCTTATGAAAACAATTTTAGAAAATGATTTAGATTTCTTTTGCGATATTCAATCCCCTTGTTTTCAGGTTCTCAGTCATGAGGAAATGGAGTTGATAAAAACTTCCAAAACTCAAGTTGTTTTCAGAAAAGGAGATAATCTAACCAAACAAGGAGCCTTTATTGGGTATGTTCTTTTTTTGGTAAAAGGTTTGGTAAAACAATACATAGAGGGTCCCAGCGGTAAGTCGTTTAATTTGCGTTTGCTGAGTCCAGGGCATTTTGTCGGGCTTTCTTCCATGTACACGCAAAACATCTATCAGTACTCTTCTGTAGCCATCAATGAGGCCCAAGCAATACTCATCGACAGCAAGACCATTATCGAAATCTCTCAACACAATCCGCTGTTTTCGTATGCAATTTCTAAACGATTTCATTTGCAAAATGAAACGTTTTACGAAATTATGCGAAAAACATTGTTCAAACAAATGCACGGACGCCTGGCTGACACCTTATTGTATCTTAGTTCTGACGCATTTGCTTCGGAAGATATTTTTCCTTTGCTTACTCGAAAAGATGTTGCAGAATTTGCTGGCATGTCGACAGAAAGTACGGTGAAAACCCTAAAATCTTTTGAAAGTGATGGCATTATTGAATTAAAAGAGAAACAGATAATTGTAAAAAATAAAACCAAATTGCTGGAAATTAGTGATTTAGGTTAGTTGTTTTTGGTCTAAGATAATTTCAAAGAAGGGCAACAAAGTATTTGTTTTTAGACGAATTTATAAGATTAATAAAAAAAAGGAATGATCATACGACCATTCCTTTTTTTATTTTGAATAGAATGATAAAAATTATATCATTGCGTATTTATAGCGTTTTATTTTTGAAGTAGGAGTTTTGTCAAATTCAGCTTTGATGTGAATTACGTATGCAATTCTGGAAGAGTTAGAAACGCGGCTGTTTACATAATCAACCAATTCTGATTTCAGTTTTTCGA
>JAQUHH010000345.1 GCA_028683685.1 Bacteroidales bacterium | reverse complement strand
TAAAATATTCATCCAATTGATCTTTGTAGATATTAATTGCTTTTTGAAGTTTCTCTGGATCGGCATTTTTATCTTTCATCATTTCAATCAGACGTGTGTAGCGATAGGAAAACAAAATCACTTCTGGACCTCTGGCAACTCCTTCGAGGTAGTACCAACGAGCCACTTCGTATTGACTCATGTATGAATATGCTTCTTTAATCATATTGAGGCTGCTGCCATATTCCTCTTTTCGATTTGGATTTGCGTTTACCCAAGCAGTAAAATCATTTTCAATTTTTGTTTTTACACCGCCTACATTATTGTTTTTCAACTGAGCTGTTTGTCCGATGAAATATTTCCAATAATTGGCAGTTTGGGCGTATTTGCTAGCATATTGAATACGAGTAGCGGTATTCATATCCATGTATTCTCGCATTATTTCTAATTTACGATTGCGAATGTTTACAATGGTTGGATTTTTGAAATTAATGTCATTTTCGACTCCAAAAGAAGACAAATATCTATCTGTAGTTCCTGGATATCCCATAATCATTACGAAATCATTTTTTTGAAGACCTTTCATGGAAATAGGTAAATGATGTTTGGGTTTAAAAGGGACGTTGTCTTTTGAATATTCAGCTGGTTTTCCATCGGGCGACATATAGATTCTAAATAGAGAAAAATCACAAGTGTGACGAGGCCACATCCAGTTGTCGGTATCAGCACCAAATTTACCAATACTTGATGGAGGAGCGCCTACTAAACGTACATCTTTGAAAATTTCATATACAAATAAATAATACGCATTTCCATCGAAAAAAGGACGAACCATAGTTTCATAATCGGTATCTTCTGATGCTTTTTTTGAAATATTTTTCATTTCGCTTTCAATGGCTTCAGTCCGTTTTACTTCATCCATATCTTTGGTAACAGTAGCTAAAACTTGGGTTGTTACATCTTCAATACGTACTAAAAAACGAGCTGTTAAACCTGGATTTGGCAATTCTTCAGAATAATTTTCAGCCCAAAAACCATCGGTTAAATAATCGTGATCAACCGTGCTATGTGCCTGAATTTGACCATATCCGCAGTGGTGATTGGTAAGTACCAAACCTTTGGAAGAAATAATTTCTCCTGTGCAGCCACGTCCAAATTGAATAATTGCATCTTTCATGCTGGAATTGTTGACGCTATAAATGTCCTCAGCAGATAGTTTTAAGCCCATTTTTTGCATCTCTGCGATGTTTTTGTTGAGCAATGAAACAATCCACATTCCTTCATCGGCCAATACGTACACCGAATGTGTGAATAGAATAATGAATGATAAAAGTAATTTTCTCATGAGATTTTATTATTAATTTTTATTTTGATTTCTGTTTTTTAAATTCAGTTTAAATCTATTAAAAAGCAAAAATACGTTATTTTTAATGAATTGAAAATAAAATATATGTTACCTTTGTAAAAAACAATGATTAATATGAAAAATCAAATAAAAATTGCGTGGATTTTAGTAGCTTTTATTTTTCTGTCTTCATGTCATAAAGAGAACTCTAGTGATGTAAATCAAAGTCGAATTTATGCTACGTATGAGTTGTCATACAATGCCGATGATGACATCACATACGCATATGCTAGTTTTCGATTTGGCGATATCACTGGTACACTGCTTGAACTGACTACACCCAGTGAAGTTCGTTTTAACAATCAGGTGCTAAATTTTAATTCATCCTTAGCATATTACGAAAAAAGTTTTGCTGGGTTTATTCAAAGTGGAACATTTACATGGAAAGATACCGAAGAAAATACTTTCAATAATACCATTGAAATCCATACTATTGATTATCCTGTGCTTTTAGATACGATATATAGAGATGCTGCTTTTGAATTCTTTTGGAATGGTGATAGCTTGGGTGTCAATGAAATTGTTAGTTTATCCATTAAAAATATTTCAGAAGACGATTCACAATTGTTCTATCAGTCTAATATTAATGAAAAAAGTATAATATTAGCAATGAGCAAATTACAGTTATTAGAAGAGGGTCAAGGTCAATTGTGGATAGAACGAAAATATTCGCCACTATTGCTTGAAAAAACATCAGCTGGTGGATCAATCAGCAGTCGTTATCGTCCAATAAATAAAGATGTTTATATAAAATAGGATTTTTCTCCTTTTAAAGCAAAATACGAAATTACATTTCTTTGTATGTTCGCAGAGTGAATAAAAAGCGAAGCGTTACGTAGTGAGGTCCTACTCCAAGATCATCCCTTCTTTGGAAAAGTTTGAAATTATATCCATACAGCAACATGAAAATCATCTTTTGGTCTTCAGCAGCTTTGGCTCGGTACGAAAATGGAAACATAATTCCAATATCTGGACGGGCAAATAGTTGTCCATATTGTCCCTCGTTAACAAACATCAAGTTGGCTCCCCATATCATTGGTGATAAATCTAACCCACCAAAGAAATTATTATGGATGGATATTTCAAAACTGTGATGAATTTTGTCTAAAAATCCAAATTGATAGGTCACAGATTGTTGTAAATATAAATT
>JAQUHH010000344.1 GCA_028683685.1 Bacteroidales bacterium | reverse complement strand
GCTCTCCAACTTGTTGAAGCCAGAGATACGCTGAATGCCATATTAGTAGATGGAAGAAGTGCGGCAATGTTCGCTGAAAAACATATTGCGGGAGCCATTAATATTGATGCCTTTCAAGATTCGCTTATGACAGAATTAGAAAACTTTTTAAATGTGAAAGAAATTATAGTTTATTGTTCAAATCGTAAAAGAGCTGAATTGATTATCGGAAAATTGAAAGACTTGAGTTATAGCGGTGAAATTATTTTTATTTCTGATGGAATAAATGGCTGGATTGCAGCAGGTTTTGATATTATTGAAAATGAAATAATTCAAAATTAGTGCGTAAATTTGCATCTTTCAGAAGATATCATCTCTATAATAGAATTGTTTTATTGTGAAAAGGAAATTGTTTTTATTATTGGCTTGGATTTTTGTGCTATTGGGTGCCATCGGTATTGCAATTCCAATATTGCCCACTACGCCATTTCTTCTGTTGTCTGTTTGGCTCTTTTCAAAAAGTTCGCAACGTTTTCATGAGTGGATATTAAATCATAAAATACTAGGAGAGTATGTTCGTTCATATAAAAATAGGGAAGGAATTCCGGTGAAAATTAAAATAAGAACGATACTTTTACTATGGCTTACTATTTTTATTTCCATGTATTTTGTTCAAGATAAAATTGGGTTGGTGATAATGTTGTTTGTAATTGCAGTTTTGGTTTCTGTTCATATTATTATGATAAAAGGAAAGATTGAAAGATAAATAACCAGAGCATGCATGCTCTGGTTATTTATTAAAGTAGTGTTCGTAAGAACCGATTTTAAGAGTTCGCTTTGGCAAGCTCATTGCACCGAAGCTAAAACGTCAACTTCTTCTTTACTCTTGGAAAAAAATTAAGTCATCCCTAAGAGATTTTTATTTCTCTAGGCGGCTTAATAATAGCTTCCTCTTTTTTGGGTAAAGCAATTTGCAAAATGCCATTTTCATATTCTGCTTTTATTTTTTCGTTCTGAATGGTTTCTGGAATATTAAATCCACGGCTGAAAGAGGTATATGAGAATTCTCTTTGAGTTGCATTTTCGATATTTTCTTCTTTTTCAACCGAAACGGTCAGAACATTTTCAGATAATTTAATATTAAAATCTGCTTTTTCGAGACCAGGTGCTGCCAATTCTATAAAATATTTGTCTTTTTCTTCAATGATATTTGCTGAAGGTAGATTTGAAACACGACTTTTGTGGTATACATCGCCCATTAAATTGGGTCCGAAAAAGTCTTCCCATAAATTGGGAATGCTGGGTTTGTTTTCATAACGTACTAACATAATTTTGTCCTCCTTTTTTATGATATTTGAATTTGTTTGTTTTTAATTATTTGTTCTTCTTTTTTAGGGATATTAATTGAGAGTATTCCTTGTTTGTATTCTGCTTTAATTTCATCAAAATTAGCATCTTTCGGAAGTTTTATTTTTCGTTCGAATTGCTCAAAGCAAAATTCTTTGTGCGTGTATTCGCGCTTGTCTTCTTCGTTGATGTCACCTTTGATGCCGAGAATCATTTGATCTATATTTATGGAGAAATTTTCTTTTTTCATGCCAGGGGCAGCAATTTCAATAAAGTAGTTTTTCTCTTGATCCTTAATGTTCATTCTTGGCATGGTGCCGCAGTAACTCTCTTTTAAAAAAGCATTTTTGTTACTTTCTCTTTCGTTATTGAAAATTTCATCAATTAAACGAAGTGGATTTTCCAAGGGTCTTTTCATTAATGTATTCATTTTTTTGTCCTCCAATTTTTTTTGTTATTTGTCAAAGGAATATTCAACTTGTATGCCAAAAAATGAATAAGTGTTGATTATCAGTTATTTATGTTTTTGATGACACGACATAATGTCACTGTACTATGATTATTACTGACAAAATGTCTGATTATTGCAGTGGAGAGAATATCAAACCAGCCTGAAAGCTCGTATATGGAAAATCATTTAACCCATGTTGAATTTGAAGATAGGGGCGAAGCTTGCGTTTGTTTGCGTGTTCAATTTTGGCACGAACAAGCAAGGGTTTGTCACCATTATTAATGTACCCTGAATATCCAGATGCTTGAAGTGAGACTTTGATTTTTTTTATTAGGAGGTCTACTCCAATGCCATACATAAAAGCGTCATTTTGTCTGAGGTCATTTTCGTTGGTGTGCCAACAATAAAATCCACCAGAAGCGTATAGACGAATGTAACTGCTGTCTGTTTTTGATAGCGAAAAATCTTTTCCCAAACTTAAGTCAAAATAATATCCGGGAGCATCGGTGTATCTGGCGTGTCTAAGTTGAGTTCCCGAAGCTGTTCGAAGTCCAATTCGAAGAGCTATATCGGGAATGCTTTTATGATTTTGAATAATTTGAATGTGTTGGTTTACGTATATATCGCCACCTGCTGTTCCTTTGCCTTCTTTGTTGAAAGTTCTTCGTTCGATTCTTACGCTTGTATCCATATTGTAAAACTCAATGGGAACCACATGGATTTCCATATTTACTCTGTTTTTTACAATTGGAATTTCAAGGGAAG
>JAQUHH010000343.1 GCA_028683685.1 Bacteroidales bacterium | reverse complement strand
TTGTGGTTGCTGATGCTTTGATGGTTTTCAATAATTAAACGTCAAAGCTTTCCATAATCCCAAAAAAAAAATTAATTTTGCAAAAAAATGATTTATGGAGAACTTGCAAATAGTTACCATATTGGTTTTTTTCAACTACCTCATAATCAATAATAATGAATATCAAACACAATCTAGCAAAACGAATATTGATTTTCACATCAATATTCATATTTTTTTCATGCCAAAATCAGGAAAGCATTAAATCAGAAAATAAAATTGAAGAAATTTCTAAAGGAATCGATTCCATTATTGTTGAAGAGACCGAAGACCCCATTTTAGTAAAAGAAGAAAATGAAAACTTAGACTACATTCCAGTCAGCAACATTACCTATACAAGTATATCGAGGATTCAAGCACATTCCGAAAGTGATAGCACTTCCAGAGTTCCAAGAATATTGATGTTGGGCGATTCTCATTTAATGGGTCCCTTTGGAGAACATCTACAAAGAGCCATTCACAATACCAAAAAATTTGATATTCTCTCTATTTCGATTAGCGGAGCTGGATCAAAAACATATACCTACAAAATGACCAACAATTGTTGCGGATATGCCATAAGAGAAAGTCTCCATGATGAAATTATTCCACCCAATAAAAAAATTCGCTATTTAGAATATAATTCATATCAAAGTGATGATATTGTTTCAAAAAAGCACAATGGCAGATTATCAAATGTTCTTTCTGAGATACAACCGGATATTGTATTAATTGCTTTAGGTAGCAATTTAGTAAATGATCACCAAGGCTTAATAGATATTATCCGTAAAAATTCACAAAACAGCGAAATTGTGTGGGTGGGTCCCATGCGAAGAAGCGGACTGGGAAATAGAATTAAAGCCATCCAAAATGCGGTGGATAAAAACGATATTTATTTTGTACGCAGCGATGATGTTGTTGGGCATGACACGATTACAACAACCCATTTTTATGGGAAAGAATCACGTTTGTGGGCGAATACAATTTTCACCCGAATAAAACCCTTATTAGATAAAATTTCGGATGATGAGAGCAAAGGAAATGAGGTAACAAATGAAGCAAATATAATTCAGGAATAAAAAAAATGCAGTATTAAAATACTGCATTTTTTTTATTTTTATTAAAATCCGTATTAAGCATTTTTAAGCATAACCGGCATTACAAGCATTAAAATATCTTCTTGTTCGTTGGCTTCTTCTTCGATTGGGAAGATAATTCCGGGTCTATTTGATTGCGACATATCAATTCTCACATCCGTACTTTCGATATTAGAAAGCATCTCAAGAATAAAACGAGCATTAAATCCAATTTCCATTTCTTCCCCTTCGTATGAACAAGGCAAAGTTTCGTGTGCATAATTAGAATATTCTAAGTCTTCAGCACTAATAGCGATTAAAGCGGGCGATAATTTAAGGCGAATTTGCATGGTTGAAGCATTTGCAAAAATAGAAACCCGTTTAATAGCAAGCAACAATGACATTCTATCAACAGTAAGAACATTTGGGTTATTGGTAGGAATAACGGCCGAATAATTAGGATATCTCCCTTCAATTAAACGAGCTACAACATTTACATTACCAAGATTAAAATGAATATTCGATTGATTGTAATTAATTACTATGTCAGTATCGTCTTCGGGCAAATTGTTTTTCACTTGCAACAATGGTTTTTTCGGAATAATAAAAGAAGTATTCACTTCTGATGTTAAATCCATACGACGAAAACGAACAAGTTTGTGAGCATCTGTAGCTACAAAAGTGGTTGATTCATCTGTTAATTCAAGATATACCCCACTCATTGAAGGTCTCATTTCGTCGTTTCCAACAGCAAAAATAGTTTTGGAAATTGCTTTTTTCAAAATTTCCGCTTTAAAAGTGATTGACATAGCACCCTCAATAACTGGATATTTTGGGAATTCATCGCCATCATAACCGACTAAATTATATTCACCGTCGCTGGCAGAAATTTTAATTCCCCAATTATCTTGGTCAATTTCAAATAATAAAGGTAATTCGGGTAAATTTTTCAGAATATCCATAATCAGTTTATGAGGAATGGCGAAACTTCCTTCACCTTCCACTTTACTAAGAGGAATATTAGCAGAAATAGTGGTTTCTAAATCTGTTGCCACAGCAACGAGTTCATCGCCATTTACGGTAAATAAAAAGTTCTGAATAATAGGCATGGTGCTACTTGATGGAACAACGCCAGATATGGCGAGCAAACCTTTTTGTAATTGTGAACTGGATACTATAAATTTCATATTATTGGTGTTTTTTAAAAGACAAATATATCAAAAAAATGCAAATAATGTACTATTTTTTATAATTAGTTTTCAAGTAGAAGCTCAAAGGCTGAATCAAACGGTCAAAAACAAAAAATTGTGCAACATACAATTGAGGCTCATCGTTTAATTTAAGATAAAACTTATCAAGATTATGAGATTCTTCAATTTCTTCGGTTGTTTTTTTATAGTCTGTGATTAACAACTCAGGTTGGTGATACATTTTTGCCACGGTCACCTTTCCATCAACATCAGTTAATGTG
>JAQUHH010000342.1 GCA_028683685.1 Bacteroidales bacterium | reverse complement strand
AGCAATCATACAACACTTCATTTGAATCAGAAAAATTTCAAATATCTCCAACCAAGGCTGAATTTTCGGGGGATTTTACTTTAATCTGTTTTCCATTTGTTGGCGTTCTCAAAAAATCACCGGATGCAATTGCAAATGAAATTGGAACATTTCTAAAAGAAAACTGCAATTTAATTCATGATTTTAATGTTATTAAAGGCTTTTTAAATATCGAGTTTGCCCCCAGCGTTTGGATGGATTTTGTAAATAAAAATGCCTTAAATTCAAACTTTGGTTACTCAAAAATAGAAAATCCCGAAAATATCGTGTTGGAGTATTCTTCCCCAAACACCAATAAACCCTTACACTTGGGACATATTCGGAATAATTTGCTGGGATACTCACTTTCTCGAATTTTGTCATCACAAGGACATCATGTTATACGAACAAATTTGGTAAACGACCGTGGAATTCATATTTGCAAATCCATGTTGGCATGGCTTCGTTGGGGAAACAATGAAAGCCCCGAAAGCAGCGGACTAAAAGGCGATCATTTAATTGGAAAATACTACGTTCTTTTTGACATAGAATATAAAAAAGAACAAAAAAAACTCATTGAAAAAGGACTTTCAGAAGAAGAAGCGGCAAAGAAGGCTCCTTTGATCAAAGAAGCTCAAGAAATGTTGCGAAATTGGGAAGCGGGCGAGCCTGAAACAATTTCTGTTTGGAAAAAAATGAACGATTGGGTGTACGCCGGATTTGATAAAACATATCAACAAATGGGCATCGAATTCGACAAAATATATTATGAATCAGAAACATATAAACTGGGAAAAAAAATTGTTGAAAAGGGATTAAATGATGCTGTGTTTTTCAAGAAAGAGGATGGTTCCATTTGGGTGGATCTCAGCAAAGAAGGCTTAGATGAAAAATTATTACAAAGAGCGGATGGAACATCCGTATACATGACTCAAGATATGGGAACAGCCTCACTCAGAGCCGATGCTTTCAATCCAGATAAAATGATATATGTAGTTGGAAATGAACAAAATTATCATTTTGACGTTCTCAAATTGATTTTGGACAAAAAACTAAATTATAATTGGGGAAAATCGATTATTCATTTATCATATGGAATGGTAGAACTCCCTTCGGGGAAAATGAAATCGAGAGAAGGTACCGTTGTAGATGCCGACAATTTGATGGACGATATGATAGAAATTGCAAAAAAACAAACTGAGGAATTGGGAAAAATCGATCAATTTAATACAGAAGAAGCGACTGCTCTTTACGAGATGATAGGACTTGGAGCTTTAAAATATTTTATTTTGAAAGTAGATCCCAAAAAGAATATGCTTTTTGATCCTGAAAAATCAATTGATTTTAATGGAAATACCGCCTCTTTTATTCAATATACACACGCTCGAATCTCCTCCTTACTTTCAAAAGCTAAAAATATTAATCTGCCCGAAAATATTACTCCAAGCAACTTAGAAAACATTGAGATAGAACTAATTCGCAATATTTACCAATTTCCAGTAATTACTAGTGAAGCAGCCAAAAACTACAGTCCAGCTCTGATTGCAAATTACATTTTTGATTTATCCAAAAAATTCAATCAGTTCTACCACGAAATGTCTGTATTAAAAGAAGAAGATGAAAACAAGAAATATTTTAGAATAAACCTTTGCAAACTAACAGCTCTGTGCATTAAAAATGGCATGTGGTTGATGGGGATTGAGGTTCCAAATCGCATGTAATTAATGTTTTCAAAAAAACATAGAGTTTTCATGCAGATATTAATTAATCAAAAACAATTAATTTTTAGTTATTTAAAATACTTTCAATACAATTCATCCCATCCATTGCTGAGGAAGTGATGCCACCTGCATAGCCAGCACCTTCGCCGCAAGGAAATAAATTTTCAATTTGAGGATGTGAAAATTTTTCTCTATCTCTCGGAATTCGAACTGGAGAAGAAGTTCGGGTTTCAACACCAATAAAACAAGCTTCACTCGAACTGAATCCTTTTATTTTTCTATCAAATTCCGACATGGAATCACACAATGCTTGACAAACAAAATGGGGCAATATTTCCCAAAGATTTGTAGACACAATTCCTGGATTATAGGTTGATTTTGGCAAATTAGCACTTGATTTTTTCAAAAGGAAATCATCTACTCTCTGGGCTGGTGCTTGAAAAGAAGGAACAGAATTCCACGATTTTGCTTCCACCTGTTGCTGAAATCTAAGTCCAGCCAAAGCACCTTCTTTTGAATACTCCAAAATATCTTTTTGAGAAATAGAAACGACCAACCCTGAATTAGCATATTCAGAATTTCGCAATGAATTTGACATTCCATTAACCACTTGAAAACCATGATGTGTGGTTGCTGGAACAATCACTCCACCAGGACACATGCAAAATGAAAACACGCCCCTATCTCCTATTTGAGTCGCTAAACGATATTCGGCTGGAGGTAAAAAACCAATGTCAGAGGAATTTTTATAAAGTGCTTTATCAACCCACAATTGAGGCAATTCGATTCGCACTCCAATGGCAAAATCTTTAAATTCAAGCAAAATC
>JAQUHH010000062.1 GCA_028683685.1 Bacteroidales bacterium | reverse complement strand
CAAATTTTGTTAGCCTTCCCGCCATTCCACGCCCTGCGGGCCAAGATTCCCTCTCTTTTTCGGGTAACCAACCCTACTGTGCGGGGTGGAGACGCTGCAAAGTTGGACGGCGGGATTGGAATCAAAACTTGGCACTGCTCAAGCGAGGGAGGGCGAGAACTTTACTGATTCAAGGAAAGGCATAGAAACCTACTTTACAAAGCCTTTTCCCATTTTGGTAATTGTTGCCAACGGTTCGCCAATATGAGGAGGCTGGGATTTCCGTGCCACCAACTTATCAGCCCGTTACAATTTTGATTAAATGTACAAACTTTTCGCAAACTACTGACCCCCAGCTTACTTATATTGGCTGTTATGGGCTGGGCATTGTTCATTAACAACCTATTATCTGACCTCGGAGAACTAAATTTTTGTTTGGGTGGGCAGTTTTGGTGTGTCGGAGCGGGAAGGGTTTGAAGGCTCTTTTGGCATTTTTGGTTAGTGTGATGGGTGGTGGGAATGCCAAATGTGCCTGAAAACGAAGGGACGGTCAGTGTGCAGGGGTTTTTATCTGCACCTATTTTCTTCATTTTTTGTCCTATCCGGTTAAAGTTATATCCTACTCAAAAAAGGCAATTACCTATCTTATATAAAGTAGAAACCATCGATTAAAGTATAAGTCCTATGAAAACAATGTTAATGGCTATCTTATGAAGATTTAGTCCTAGCTAATAAAACACTAAACCTAAAGATGGAAACAGTATTACTATCTATATAAACCATGCTCCTATTTTAATAAAACCTAATCCTACATTTAAAAGCATCAAGACTAAGTAAGAAATCAATTATTCTTCTGGTTGATTTGATATTCTTTTTGCTGCGTTCATATTTGAAACCACCTTTGAAAATGTAAACAGTTCCTTTTTTAGTTCGTCATATGTGTAATAGTTTGTCGCAATTTTGCATATACCTATTACTTCATTGTAAATTCCGTTGAATATTTTAGCAATTTGACTAGAGGTTTCTTTTGTTCCTTCTTTTAATGTTTCCTGCGATACGTTGGCATCCTTTAGCTGTACTGCATATTCAATAATCCTGTCAAGTAGTTCGGAACTTAATCCTTTTGAAATAATCTCTGCCCTCATAGAATCGGTTAAATTGCTTTTTATTTTGAAAAGCAGTTGAATTAATGCCTCCTGGTCTTTTTTCTGTGCTTGTTTCAGGTAATCATTAAAACCAAGCTGTTTCAGGATTTCTTTCAGCTTAGTTTTGTCGTCAGAAAAATCAACTTCCAACTGTGTTTTGAGAAAACTTACATCCCGTAATGCTGGCATCTGGATTGCAGATAATTTTGATGTAGCCGAACGAAGTTCTTTTTTCTTATCAACACCAAGATAGTTTTCAATTGCATCATCAATTTTATCAGCAATTTGGTTGGCATATTCTTCATTCCAATTGGTTCGGATTACAGATAATTCACCTATATTCGCCTTGAAAGATTCTGTTACGGTTTTTGCTGCCATCAGCATATCCACGTCTTTGAAATTGTAGTTACGATTTAAAGCCATTGATTTACATTTTAAAGTTTAATAAAAGAATTTACAAGTTATTAAAAATTTAGTAATTGACATATTCTTTTAAGAGATTTGTGCTATTTTATGAATACAACTTTTATCTTTGTGGCATTTTATAATTAATAATCATAATATGATAGAATTTGACTACGAAATACTTCAATGTCCTATTACTAAGGAAGAATTAAAGCTTGTCGATAAAGATAAGATTTCTAAATATGTTATTGAGCAAGATAATTCTCAATTTAGTAAGGAAAATATTGAACAAGGATTTGTAAATAAGTCTGAAACTTATTTTTATCCTGTAATCGAAGATATAATTTTATTACTTCCTGTTTATGCCTTTTATATAGGTGATGATAAAGATTTAAGAGATAAGATGGTATTTGATAAAGAAAGAGTTTTCAAATACTACAATGAAATCACTTACGACATTAAAAATGGCAAGAAAATTTATAAAGATTCCCCAAAGTGGGTTGATTTTAGGGATGTTGCAAGTAAGTATATCAGAAACTCCTTTACTAAGGCAAAGAAATACTTAAACCCTTCCGGAAAATACTTGCTTGATATTGCATCTGGCCCAATTGGTTTTAAAGAATACTTGGACTTGTCAGAAAATTTTGAATATCGGATTTGTGCTGATATTTCAGTTAATGCTCTTATTCAGGCAAAGTTAAATTATAGCCCTAAAAAGGGGATTTACATTTGTGCAGATATAACAAATATACCGCTACAAGAAAACTCTTGTGATTCGGTATTATGTCAACACACCCTTTATCACATTCCTAAAAATGAACAAAAGAATGCAGTTAATGAAATGTACAGGGTTACAAAACCAAAATCGAATATTGCTATAGTGTACAGTTTGTTTTATCATAGCATGTTTTTAAATATTACATTATTTCCAATTCAGATATATAGAGTAGCAAGGCACATTGCAGGTAAGATTTATGTTCGCTTATTTAATAGCAAACCTCGTTTATATTTTTATCCGCATAGTTTAAGGTGGTTCAAAAAAAGTTTCGAGTTTGGGCGTGATATTGAATTTTATTGTTGGAGAAGCACAAACAAATACTTTTTGAATGTTTATATTCACAAATGGTTCTTCGGTGAAAAGCTATTAGAACTTCTTAGAAGATCGGAAGATAAGTATCCTAAATTTTGGGGGAGATTTGGAGAATATCCTTTGATATTAATTAAAAAAAGTAACTAATATTAGATGAATAGTTGGCTATTCACCAAATTTACAGCAAAATTGACTGGAATCGTTTGGCCAAGTGATTGAGAAAATGTTCTTATCAATATCTTTAATTGTATCAGTCATTTCAAACATTAATCGTCTTTCAGTACCAGTTGAGTCTTCCTTAAATATAATAGCGTTTAAATAAACAATACAACCGATATAGCATTCTTTTTCAGGAGAGTGTATAATTGAGTCATATTCATTAAGGTAAGTGTCCATATCTGAAATATCGTATATAGATTTTCCAGAATATAGCCAAATTGATTTATGTTCATTTGGATAATATGTAATTGATTCTAAGTTTATTCTGGATATGTCATTTGAGCCATTATTAATAGCACAATATTTTATTGGAAAGGTAATCAATTCAGCTTTATCCTCTGGTTTTTCACAAGACAAAGCAATTAGAAGAAAAAACAATGGTAATATAATATTTTTCATAGCGACATTTATTTATAAAAAGAGAGAAGTTGGCAGAACCACTTCTCTCTCCCTCTGAATTATTAGTTAATTATTATTCTTTTCGTTACTGTTTCATTAGAGTTCTTAACTTTTAATAAGAAAAGTCCTTTAGATTGATTATTTAAATTAATTTGATAAACATTAGAATTTATGTCGAAATTACTATAAATCTTCATGCCAGAAGAGTTGTAAATTTCAATCGATTCAATATCAACAGAAGATTTTGAATTTTCAACTGTAAAGATTCCTTGAGAAGGATTTGGGTAAATGCTTAAATTATTTTTTAAATGGGAGTCATTAGTAAAATAATTATCAACATCATTAGCAATCGAAGCACTTTTTAGAGTACTGTTACAATTAAAGTTTACAGGGGTAATAACCGTATTACCACGAGTAGGATGAATATTAATTGCAATAGCAGTAAATCCATCTTCACCAACAAAACCAGGTTTCATAACAATTGTATTTGCTGAATATTGTGAACCTGTTGTTGTTGATAGAGTTATGTTTCCTTCACCTAAGTAGTAATCTGAATATGGGAAGGTTGATTGTTCTCGAAAGAAGTAAACTTCACTATTGCTTGGATCAACTTCTTGAACATTCATATTATAATTTGCCTGAAATACTATCGGACTATCATATTTATCAGATGTAAACTTTGCAACAACTCTTAACTTAATATCTGTATGTTCAGGTACTTCCAAAACAACACCTTTTAGTTTATTCATAGGTAGATAAGGTGTGCCAAAATAAACATCATTATTTTCCTTGTCAAATTTATGAATGATTAGGTATCCTTCATTCAATTGATAATGTACTGGATTTTCAAGTGCAACATTGTATTCAGTATAGTATCTATCAATAAAAGTATGATATGCTAATACTTTTTCTTCAACATCATAATATAAATATCCATTCTCGTCCTTCTTAGATTTTCCAACAATTGCAAAATGTACGTCAACTAAATCTAATCCAGGAAGATTATTATATACTAATTCAATATTATCATCGAACTTATATTTAACTATTTTTCCAGCATATCCTCCTGTTCTTGGATGATTACTTTTAATAAGTAACGGATTATACATGTAAGAGATGCCATTATTATAATATAACCATGTATCGTCATGGCTTGTAGCTGCATCATAACAACCATACTTATTATACCCTTTGGTTTTCTTTATTGTTGGGGTTTTACTCATATTAAAATAACCTACAGGACAATTATATGGATTCCAGCTTACCGCAGGTGTAAATGCACCATTAACCCCCGGAATTTTTAGGGTATTTCCACCTAGTGTTCGTTTAATATCCATTGAACCTTTCAACGATATATATTGAATCACAGCTGCTGGTTTGGTAGATTTTTCTTCGTCAAAAGTACCTGTTAAAATTTTTACAAACCCTAAAACAGCACCAAAACCAGATGAAATACCTGCTACTGCTGATATAGTTTCAAAGACATTACCCATACCATCAATAGTTTCCTTATAATTTTGAAGAAATTGTTTTGAAGTGGGATCAATACCTGCCGCTGATTTTTTCATTTTTCCTGCTAAATCGTTAACGGAGTTCATTTGTTTCAAATACTTTGCGTAACTCGCATCAAATTTACCTGAACCGACTGAAGATTTTTTTGCAGAAATAGTTTGCTGTTTGTCAGAATCTGGTGGAGGTGTTGGGTCAATTGTTCCTGCCAATTCGATAGCATAATTATCACAACCATAAAACTTAAATTGCCATTTTTTTGAATTATATCTGCTATTTAAAATATTATTATCAAGAAACATTGGAAAATCAGCTGCGCACCAATTTCTTAACCCAACATCTGGAATAATTACTGAAATCATATCGTCTGCACCAGTATTGCTTCCATTTAAATATTTATCAGTAGCATCAGCATATTCATTGCCGAAAGCAAGAATCCCTGGATTATTTACATCAGAAAAAGACAAAGTTGCTAAAACATGAGTAAAAGGCACATCATTATCTAAATAGAAAAAAGCACGTAAGATTCCTTTGTGTTGATTGTAAAGAATATAATAGGGGTAAATCCCATCAAATTGTGCCCAAGCAAGTTCCCAACCTTTAGACTTTGTATAATCCTGAGACTCGTAGATTTTAGCCATATCTCCAAGTCGCTCTGTTTCGGCTTTGAAAGGTGGGTTTATGTCTATCCAACCATGAATATTGTCCTTTCTTTTCCAATTACTTTGGGTCTGATCTTCCCATTCCCAATCAGTATAATCTCCATTCATAGGCATTTGTGCAAATGAAGTTAAACCAAAAGAGATGAGAAAGAATAATATTAATATCTTTTTCATCAGTAATTAGTTTTTTAGGTTATTAACTTCATTCTGTAAATCTTTGATCGTTTTATTTTGCTCAATCATATAGAGGGTTAATTCCTCAATTTTTTGAAGCAAAATCGCGTTCATCTCACCCACATCAATTCCTTCTTCCATTACAGTCGCTTCATTAGGCACATCTGGAAGGTGGTTATTCTTATTGATAAAACTTTCAACTTCATCAAGAGATTTTAATTCATAATCGCTATGAAAAACGAAATCACTCCATACATTTGTTCGACATCTCATTTCTTTTGCGTAAAGTTTACCATCTATACGAACCATTTTGTTATTAAAAATCCCCATCCATAGGTTGTTTTTGTCATCACCGAATTTAATGTAACTATTGCCATCATTATTGTCATTAGGCAAATAAAAAATCATTCCATGATGATTATCATTTCCTCCTAATGGACGAAAAACAATGTCACCAGCCTTAGATTCATGTGCATATGCCCAACCTGATGTTGCTGCACCTATTTGTAATCTTGAAACAGAACTAGCAAATTCAAATGATGGATTAGAACTTCCATATACCTTTAATTTAGCACCTCCTGGATCAGAAGTTCCTATTGCTGTAGAACCATTTACATAAAGCCCATTTGCAGGTGGAGTGTTGTTGTAAGCACCTATGGTAGCACCACCATTTGAAGCAACTGTAAATTTTGAACTTCCACTTATTTGAACTCGTAACCCAACTTGACCAGAACTTGCATTAACATGTAATCTACTATTAGGGTCTGCTGTACCAATTCCTGTATTGCCCATTACTTTCAGGTCTTTAGCAAGTTGGAATGTTCCTTGTGTGCTAAGAGCTGCTTTTGGAGCAGTATTTAAAACACCCCATGTCCAACCACGGTCAGCGTCATTATTCATTGTCATTTTGATTGAATAATCCTGAACTGGTCCATACTTGTAATAGGATGAATTTCCCATATGGACTTTGTAGTTGTTACTACTCCAAAAGCGTAATCCATATCCATTACCAGAAGTAACATTGTAATACTGATTAGTAACAGTTTGTCCGTTTGCTGTGCCAAACAAAGCGACAGCCATAAATACCACTAATAGGGTTTGAGTAAATTTTTTCATGATAGAATTAATTTTGGTTATTATTATTATTTTAATTGTTTTGCCTACTCATATAGCTTTTCGGCTTCCGCTTTTATTTTCCAAAATATTGTATGATTTTTTCTATGTCGATGGAATTAACTGCCTCCAATAAGATTTTCTCATTCTCAATATTTTCAGCATTAATTTCCAAAACAGCACCTCCAATAATTACTGCATATTTCCCATGTCGAGCATCAGTGTTATATAATTTAACGGCTCTATACCCTTTAAATGCTGTAGGTACAATAGATTCCATTTCAAAGCCTTCTGAAGAATTCATTGAATGAGTATTTGCAATATCGCACATTTTACCGGGAACATTTGAGATATTTATAGTAATGACAGAAATATTTTGTCCCATAAAACCCTCTGAGGTTTCACTATTTGAGCTAACATTGCCAATTGGCTTTGAATATGACTGTGCAATTTCAATCATATTTCCTGAAATATAAGATTTTGATGATGATTCCATAATCTCATCGCTGTTCGCTATTGAATAATCCAAGACCTTTTCTGGCAACAAGTCTGTTTTCATGGTGTTAAGCTGTTCGTTTTCGATAACAGCAATTGCACTTTTAAGCTCTTGGATTGCTTCCTTATAGCTTTTTTGCTTTAACAGTTTTTCTGCATTCTTAACTTCATTCTCGATTGTTTGCCCGTGCAGCAAAGCAACTGATATTAATGCAAGGTTTAATAAGATGACTTTTTTCATTTTTTATGTTTCTATTTTATAGTTTTTACCTACTCTATCAATGCTTTTCGGTATCCGCATTAAATATTTAATTGTTAATTTTCATATCATCCGGTGCGTTGGCAAAAAAAGCATGTGTTTGGCGGCGAAGCGATGTTTGCAGGGACGGGCTGCCAAACTCTTGCTTTTGTGCGCTGGGTTTTTCCATGTTCTTCTTTTCTTTTTGCGGGTCGGCAAACAAAAATTTCTTTCCAATCTTCACTTTCGTTTCATCGGAGCTTGTTGCCTTGCCCATAACGGTTGGGGGTACGTTGCGTGCCCCCTCGGTTCAGGGCGATGTTCGTATCCACCCGATAAAGATAATTTGAAACAGGATAATTTCCTAATCGACCAGCCCTGGGGCATGCGATGTACCCTTTGTTACCAGCAGTATTTTAATTTATCAATATTTTGAAGATAATGTTCATTACACAAATCGTGTGTTTAACTTTTTATAAAACTACTAAAATTGATACAAGAGGTTGACAAAGATACTACGACCATACATATACATATACTTATGCTGCGACATCAAACGGTTCTCTGTTAAATATCCACCAGATTCAAAACCACCAATTACAATATTTTGATTGTCCAAAGCATTTGTAACAAGTATACAAAATAGGATGTTATGCTGCTTGTTAAAAACACTCCAACCCTTACCAAATGAAATATCAAGCGTACCTCCCCCTGCCAGTTTACTTTGCTTCATTAATTCATCAATTTCGCTTTCTGGCAAAGTAAGAGTTGATGTGCTTAAAGCTGTTCTACTCTCATACGAAAATGCTGAAAAAATATTGTCATAATAGTTCCCTCTTAACTCGAAAAATAAATTGTTTGAAGATTGAAATGCTATACCAATTCCAAGTAGTGTTTGTGGAATATTTGGAACTCTAAAATTCTTCACATAAGAAGTTTCGTTTTCGACTAAAGGTTCAGTAAGGTAATTAAGAAAAACACTAGTGTTTGGTCTTGAACTGTAGTAGTACTTTCCGTGAGCAGCAGCAAGGTTAAATGTAATATGCCTGCTTAATTTATAATCAACTCCCAGTTCTATCCCCTCATGAACTTGGTTTAACCCTTCAAGTGAAACAGTGCCTCTTATTTCTAGGACTTCATCAAAATAGGGTATATTCTTGTTTTGATTGTTAATGTTTGTTTTATAAGCATTAAAGGTGGCGTTTATGTATTTTGTGTTGGCTTTATAGCCAAAGCTTATACCATTTGCTGTTTTGTTAGCGTAGTTCGCTGTTACATTCGAAACCTGTGGCAAAACAAACAGGTCGTAAAAATCGGGGGAGCAAGATTCTATAAAACCATTAATTTGAATGGAGTGATTTTCATGTGCCCAAAATTTGGTCTCTCCCCTAAAATTGTAATTACCAAAATGATAAGTCTCACTTGAACCTAGTGAATTTGTCTTAAATGCTTCATTCTCCATTTGCCCTTCACGCAGAATTGAGCGCCCACCAATGCTTCCAAAAGCAGTAATCTCTATTTTTGGAAGTTTGTATTCAATCAACGCATGCACATAGGATGAGTTTGTGCTTGCAATGTAGTCATAAGCAAACTGTTCACCTTCAGAAACCGTTCTGTTAGGCTGGTTTAAATCGCTTTGAAATGAGCTTAATTCTGGAAGATAATAACTTGCATTTAAAATGTCTAAATGGAAATCAGCGCCTAGTAGGTCGTCCATAGTCTTGTAAAAATGCTGTTGGTTGTTTTGATAGTAAACTCCAGCGACTAGCGTCAAACGACTATTAAGCTGATATGTTATTGTTGAAGTTAAATGCAAATCATCCATATCCCGATTATTCAATGCTAAGTAGTATTTCGCTCGATTACCAATTATGCTATTACCCATTATACCATTTGCATTGTCTATTTGGTAAAGATTATTCCTATTTTCAAAATACAACTGATGCCAATTGATTTGGTAAAAATCTGGATTATTTAGCCATTCATTGGTAAAGTAATCTGCTGCTGTCTCATTCCCTAGATATTCCGAATAATATGATGGCATATTTCTGTAATAAGTGGGACTTGGGTTATAAGCATCATTCCATTCAAGTTCTGAAAAACTTGAAGAGCCTTTCGAATAAGCAAATGAAGAGTTAAGCTCGAACCTGTCGGAAATTTTCCAGCTGTGGTTTATTATTCCTATGGGTATATGACTTGTAAATTGATTTTCATTGCGTAATTTACCTTCTTGGTATCCAAAATTCGGACTGTAGTAGTTGTTTTCTCTGAGATTAAATGCCTCCTGCGGAGCATAATTTGTCTGACTGTTTCTTATAGGCGTACCCATAATTGTAAATGACAGATCATGGTGCTGATTTATAGTTTTTTTTGCCGCAAAAAAGTAACTCCATTCGCTATGCGCTGTGCTTTCAACATAACCTTCATTTGCCCACGAGCCTGAACCACTTATAGTGATTGACCAGCCATTATTCATTTCACCTGTAGAGTGCACTGCATGAAAACTATTTCGGTAAAGATGGTTTGCTGATGTCCAAGAGAATGAAGTCTTTTTGTGCCTGAAATGTGATGAAGTTAATTCGTATGCGCCAAATATTCCACTATAGAAACTTCTGTTGATATTATGATTAAAACCTTCTCCTGTTGTGTTATTTAAACCGAGGAGTGCAATCCAGTTTGGGAAATAATACATAGCATTTTCATGTCTATTCAAAACAATCCCATCATAAACAACTTCGTAATCATTACGCTCATATCCCCTGATTGAGTAGTTTGAAAAACCCGAAAGTTTTGACATGCCAGCAATGAAGGGGTCGTATGAACTGGAATTAAGTGCATTTAGAAAAATTTTAGAGTAGTTTTTAGTCCCATTGGGATAACGCACGATTTGGGATATTTTACTGAAATCCACTAAAGAACTGTCTTTTATTTCTGTTTCACTATAATTATTAATTCTACCGTATGTTTTTTTTGATTGAAAAAGAATTATCAATAGGGAAAAAGAAACAATAATTAAAAAAGGTGTCCGCTTCATAAATTCATATTTTATTAAATGTATTCGAGCAATTTCTGTTGATGATACCCAAAAACTATCTTATCAAATGGTAATATTCTGTCTTTCAGCTAATATTGCTGGTAACGGATGGCGGTATGAAACGTTGGGGAATTCGGAGCTACTTCACTATCAAAATACAATAAACTTTGATGCGAGAACTGAGGTTCAAATAACCACTTAACCCCCAATGTTTTATGACCGCGTG
>JAQUHH010000341.1 GCA_028683685.1 Bacteroidales bacterium | reverse complement strand
AACAAACAATGGCATATAACAACCGCAATAAGTTATTATATTGGAAACAGGTACAGGAAGAAACGCAAAAACATTTCATTCCAGGGATTACTCCCTATGCTCCTGTTTTTAGACAGTATATTGAGCCACGATTCCCAATGAGCTATGCCACATTTATGAAAATCATTAACATGAACGTTGATAAATTATTAAAAGAGCAAGATGAAAAAAGTAAATAAAATCTACATCGCTGGTAAAGTGTCTGGATTGACATACGACATTGCATATCAAAACTTTCTGAATGCAGAAACAGACTTGAAAAGTCAAGGTGACACAATAAATCCATTGCGGATTTGTAAGTCTCACTGGAGTTGGTTACGCTGCATGATAGTGTGCATATATCATCTGATCACAAAGTGCAACCGCATCTATTTGCTGCAAAATTGGAAATTCTCTAGGGGAGCAAAAATAGAGGTTTGGTTTGCGATACTTTTCAAAAAGGAGATATTATGCCACTAAACAATATGCAAATTGAGAGATTGAAAGAAATTTACGCAACGACATTAACTGCAGATATTGCAGAAGATTTCAGCGTTAGTATATATGTAATTCAGAAAGCAGCTTATTCTTTGAGATTGAAAAAGGATCCTGAGTGGGTTCGAGAAAGGGCTCGGGAAAAGATGTTGGACGAGAATCACCCTGGTCGTAAGTTTTGGATTAAAAAAGGTTCAGTTCCACCAAATAAAGGCTTGAAACAAGAACAATATATGAGTGGCGAAGCTATCGAAAAAACAAAAAAAACTAGGTTTAAAAAAGGACAAAAAGCACTCAATGTACGTCCAGTTGGTTTTGAAAGAATTACGAAAGATGGTTATATTGAAGTTAAAACCGAATCGGGTAAATTTGAACTAAAACACCGTATTATCTGGCAACAGGCAAACGGAACTATCCCAAAGGGTTATAATGTTCAATTTAAAGATGGTAATAGTCAAAATCTTTGTGTAGAAAATTTATACATCATAAATCGAATCGATCAGCTGAAAAATGAAAACAGTATGTATGCACGATATCCAAAAGAGATACAGCTGGCAATTCAGGCAAAAGGAGCACTTAACAGACAAATTAATAAATTAACCAAAAAAGAAAATATATGAAAACAAGTACAGGAATCACGTTAACAGACGTAAGAAATGAAGCATTCGACACAATTAGAATGCTAAAAGAAAAGAAAATTGATGTAAAAGATGCGGCAGTAATAAAAGAGTTACTAAATAGCGTCATCGAAACTGCGAAAACGCAAGTGCTATTTCTCAACGCATTACCACAGCATGTGAAAAATAGCCTGTCAACTGACGAGGCAAAAGCCATAGCCGGCACTCTAGTGGATAGAGATGCAGAAATGGATATAACTATGCACAAAATCGGGGAGTCGCAACGCAAAAACCCTTTGGGAAAGTAGTCGTTTATAACGCCCGCAAGTTGGCACTGCGGAGCGTTAGCGGAGTTGGGCTAACTTGCTGTTATAATTCGTTGCGATTCTTAAAAACTAAAATAACAAATAATGAAAATTGGATTAATAGATATTGACGGACATAATTTTCCAAACCTTGCATTAATGAAAATTTCAGCATATCATAAAAAAATGGGTGATAGTGTGAATTGGGTAACTGTTGAAAATTACGATCGTACTTATATGAGCAAAGTTTTTACTTTTTCACCTGATTTTTTACATGGATTTGGTAATTATGGAGAAATAATAAAAGGCGGTACTGGATTTAAAATGACTAATAACCTACCATCACATATTGACAAACTTTGTCCCGACTATTCTATTTATCCACAGTTTAAAAGTGCATACGGATTTTTAACTAGAGGTTGCCCGAATAAATGCAGTTGGTGTGTAGTTCCAAATAAAGAGGGTAATATACAACCTTATGCAGATATTGAAGAATTTTTACAAGATAGAAAAGAAGCCGTTTTGATGGATAATAATGTTTTAGCACATGAACACGGATTAAATCAAATTGAAAAGATAATAAGATTAGGCATTAAGGTTGATTTTAATCAAGGCTTGGACGCTCGAATTATCGCAAATGATAAAAGTATTGCACAATTATTAAGTAAGGTTAAATGGAGTAGATATTTGCGTTTAGCCTGCGACACAAAAAGCCAAATACCATACATTGAAAAAGCACTATTAAACCTTAATGAGTTTGGATTTAAAAATTATAGAGTGTTTGTATATGTACTTGTAAAAGACATTCAAGATTCATTTGAAAGGATAGAATTTTTAAAGAAAAAAGGTTGTAGTCCGTTTGCTCAACCATTCAGAGATTTTGAAACCAATAAAGAACCAAACTATGAACAGAAAAAGTTTTCACGATGGGTAAACCATAAGGCTATATTTAATACCGTTGAATGGAGTGATTATAATACTAAAAATGCTCGTAAAACATTCTCGCAATGAATTATAACGGCAAAGGCTATGTTGTCGTTGCGTATTTTAACAGATGAATTTAATAAATAAAACGATATGAATGCAGAACAATTTTTTAATAACGGATTTGGTGCTGATGTAGAAAAAGTACATAGA
>JAQUHH010000061.1 GCA_028683685.1 Bacteroidales bacterium | reverse complement strand
GTTAAAGGTCTATTAGAAAATATTGAGCTAAATAGAGTTGGCAAGACCACTAATTATTATGCTCAACAAAAAACTATCAATGTATATGTTAAACACGCTGATGATATTAAACAAAGAATGTTGTTTTCAATTATTCATCCTTCTGATAATCCAAATGTTTATTTTCTTAAAAAACACAATAAACTTGGTGTCAATTCCAAACAGATTGGAACAATCTCCAGAATTGAAAATTACGGTTTATTTGTTAGAATAAAAGGAATTGGAACGGCAATGCTTCATATTTCAGAACTTAAAAAACATGGCAAAAATATTTTTGATTATAAAATAAACGATGAAATTGAAGTGAAAATCTTAAATGTAGATAAAGAGAAAAATAGGGTGTCGCTAACGCTTTAAGAATGGAAAAATAAACAAATACAAAATGAACATAAACAAAAGATTTATCGCCTATTTTGATTTACTTGGGTACAGGAATTTTATAAAAAACAATGATGTATCAAAACAGTATGAAGTGTTAAGTAAAATCCATGTTCAAATAGAAACTGCAATAAATGAAAGTAAAAAATATATTGAAAAATCAATTTTCGTAGTAAATGATTTAAATAATGAAAAAGTAAATTTCTCAAACTACTCCGACACATTTATTTTTTGGACTAACACTGATACTAAAGAAGAATTTGATGCGATTTTTAATGCTACTATTGAAATCAATCATCGATTGAATATGAATTTTTTTCCAGTACGTGGTGTATTGTTATACGATGAGCTTATTCCTTTAAATTTCTCATCAAAAAAAACAGAGTATCATATAAATACATATTTCGGGAAAGGTTTAATAATTGCACATGATAAAGCAGAAAACCAAGAGTGGGCTGGCACATATATTGACAAATCTGTTTTTGAAATTATCGAATTAGATGTCGACCAAAAAAATAAATGTGTAGAATACGATATTCCTCTAAAAGGAGGTCGGTTTTCTAAAGAGCTTGCATTCAAAATATGTTTAGACAATTCAGAGGATTATATAAGGAATTTAAAGCAATCAGTTGAACTTACATTTGTCAGAAACAATAAATGGGATGTCAAAGCACAAACTAAGTTAAATAATACATTGGCTTTTTTAGATTTTTTGGCTGATTAATTAAGTTTTTTATGAGTACAAAAAGATTGTTTGATGTTAATATTCAAAATGTAAATTTGCCAAAAAATCTATACAAATATAGAGAGTGGACAGATGTAAACCACAGGAAAACACTGACTCATAATGAACTATATATGGCTGAACCAAATTCGTTCAAAGATGATTTTGATTGCAAAATTCCAATAAGATATGATTTATTGACAGATGAAGAGAAATTTGATTTTATTATGTCTTTAGTCAAGAAAAACTTTCCGCTTTTAAATACAAATGAACAAGAAAAATTAGCAAATCAAAAAATTGAAGAAGATTTGCTGTCAGAT
Organism: Bacteroidales bacterium; assembly: GCA_028683685.1. Lineage (GTDB taxonomy): Bacteria > Bacteroidota > Bacteroidia > Bacteroidales > WCHB1-69 > JAQUGA01. The sequence goes on along the minus strand of JAQUHH010000061.1, from coordinate 9,232 downwards.
AAAAATCGAATAAAAGTATTTAATGATAATTTTTTTAAGGATTTAAATAATAGTATTGGTGTACTTTGTTTAACATATAGTCCCAATAACTTAAATATGTGGAACAATTACACCCAAAATGGAAATGGTTTTTGTGTAGGGTTTCATTCAAAATTATTGATCTCGAAAAAAAACTGTTTTGCCGGTGGAATGCCTGTTTCATACTATCATGAATTGCCAATAATAAAACCAAATTTTTCAATTGAAGAAAAATATTTTACACAAATATATTCAAAACTAAAAAAATGGGAATATGAAAATGAATTTAGGCTTGCAAAGCTAAATATTCAGAGTAGGCAGGTTTTTTTAGATAATGAAGTTTATTCCGAAGTTATTTTAGGTTATAATTTATCTTCAGAATCAATTGAAGAAATTACTTCAATTGTGAAAAATAAATTCAAAAATGTACAAATAAAGAAATCAATTTTGAAAAATCAAGAAGTGCTAATAGAAAATTTATAAGTCTATGGTTTAATTGATTTTATAATTAAATTTTTTAATTTTTTTGAAGTATTTTAATGTCTATTTCTCATCATCACATTGATAATTCCCATCGTGCTCAAATTTTATTTTGCAGTAATTTGTTACCCTCCCTCCTTAATAACAATAATACCATATCAAGTCTCGCAATCTTTTAACAAGTACATGCATCGTTGTGCTCGGATTTGCATCAATAGGTAGTGTTTCTTTGTGCTGCTTTAAAAGGTTTTCGGCTCGTTCTGTGGCTTTGGCTTCGTTTCCAATATCGTTGATTATTTCTACAATATTGGTGTTTCCATGCTGGTATTCAAAATCTTTGTATTTTGAATGTTGTTTAATTTTTGTATTTAGGCGGTTGTAAATTTCCAATCGAGGTATTGGTTTTTGGGCTGATACGTCTGCAATGTGCAGTAATAGCCATAACTCAAAAACTTCATTGCTGTATGCTATATTATGCTTGTATTCGTGAGCTTTTGCAAAAGCACTGTTAAATCTTTCGGCATTTCCATGACTTTTGTCTGCATCGTCTTTGTCAAATACTGCCCATACTTCATCCACCAATTTGTTGGACTCTTCTTCTAATTTCTTTTTCTCAATTAATGATTGTTCAACCACGCCCAATGAACTCATCCCTGTGCCTACTGCCCGAAGAAATACCGTTTCATTGGGAAAATCTTTTATGAATTTTTGAAAATAATAAGGTTCAGTCTTTTGATCTTCGCATACGATTAAAAAAAGATGAGGATATTTCCGCCATCTTATTGGTCGCAAGTCCTTGTCTTTTAAAGGTTTTTTGCCTATTGTTCCTCTTTTTGCCATGAGGTGTTTCTTAAAAATGTTTGAAATTCTCCGAGTACAGGAATGGCTCCATATCTGCCTTCAAAATATCTTTTTTCCTTATCAGTGTCAGGTCGCTCTTTTTCAGATTTTGAATCGTTATTTTTATCAAAGTAAATAAAGTCTGATAAAGCATAGATTTCTGTACTTTCATACTTGTTCTTTTCTGCAAAACAAATTTGGTCTCGGCGCAACTTTGCGTAGCTCAATAAATTAGTATCGTGTGTGGCAAAAATTAATTGGGCATTGTTCGGATTGCTCTCTTTATTCAAAAATGCTTCAATTGTGTTCAATGTCATTATGGGATGTAGCTTTGCTTCAATTTCGTCAATGATTAAAACACCGCCATTGGCAAGTGTCCACAATATTGGTCCACTAAGTTGCAATGCTTTTTTTGCACCCGAAGATTCTCTTTCCTCCCATTTCCAAGTTTGTGTTTTGCCCGTTGGTTTTTGGTCGTTGTCGTAAACAATATGTTCGGCAAATACAGTATATGTTTCCTTGCCATTTAAGCTTTTTGCCAGTTTTTCTTTCATGCCGAAGGGCATATCTGATGGCAATTCGGAAATGTCAAATTTTTTTGTCGCAATGTCCATATCCGTAATTCCAAGTTGAAGAGATTTAAGGTAGTTGCGGATTTTTTCTCGATACTCTTCTTTTTGCCAAAGCTCAACCGTTTGAATCTCTTCTCTGTCCGTATTTAATCCGTCAACCATGCTAAAACGAGAAAACCAATTTATGATTTCTTTGGCTTCATCTATGTTTAACATGTCGCAAGTGGATAGAAAAAGTGCATTGTCTCTGGTTGCCTCTATGGCAGCATCAATTATCTTTTTTGTGCCATTAAAACCAGAACTTACATCAATAATGTCATTTTCTCTCTCAAATAAAACCACTTCTCTTCCAATGTTTTTTCTGAATAACCACTCCTTTTCAATATGGGTTTCGTTAAATTCAAAGCCATATCTATATCTCGATTCTTCAATGATAAATGAAATTTCAAATGCAGTCGGTTTTTCATTGTATCCCTCTTTGAGTAAAAAAGGATCATGTGGTAGTTTTGTAGTGGAGGAGGCTCGTGCTGACATGTGTATCATTCTGTCTAACAGACTCATAGATTTTAGTATGTTTGACTTCCCACCACTGTTTGAACCATATAAAGACAAAGCATTTAAGGCTTTATATTTTCCTTTTTCAATAATGTTTTCAGTGTAATCTTTCTGTTTTGATGCAGGAATTAAACTTAGTATTTGCTCTTCTGCAATCGAACGATAGTTGGAGACTTTAAATTCTATCAACATGGCTTATTTTGTTATATTTTTTGCAAATATAGTATAGTTCGTTTGATTTTCATCAGTAAAGTTGATTTTTTTTTAAAAAAGTAAGAAAAAAAATATTTTATTCTTCCCTTTCCACATTCAGTAATTCCCCAAACAATAAATTCTCATTAATCCAAAATTTGTTTTATTTTTGTCACAAAATTTATCCAATGAAGATTCAGTTTTTAAAATCAATATCAATTTCTCTGGCACTTATAATGCTTATCTCATCTTTGAGTATTATGAAAAACAATGCTCGAAAGGCTTATGTGCAAAGAGATGTTGTAAGCGCAGAACTTCAAATATCAGTTCTTGATAATAAAATTGAAACCATTAATCATATTTTGGATTGTACTGTTTCCCTAAACAATACAGAAAACGATTATTACATTGGTGATTTTGTGTTTAATGGAAAGGCGTACGATGTTTTATTGTCTAAAATAGAAGGCGAATATGTCTACAGCTTCTTCCATTATCTGAGTAATCAAAGTGTAAAATCTTTAATCGAGAAAGTTTTGGATCAGCATGATCAAGCACCCGATAAAAATACTTTGGCTAAAAATCACAATTTGGTGGTTTTGATGTATTGTTCTAATAAACCTGATTTCAATCCATTTTTGTTAGAATCTAAAAAGGCGTTTTTTACATTTACACCAGAAATTGCCAATAAATTTACTTCATCAATTTTTGTTCCGCCTTGTCAGGCATAGGTTTACGATCTGTTTTTTTGTGATTCTTTCATGAAAAACCGAGTGTTTATTAAATCAAACTTGAAACTATTTTTCAGAACAAATATTAAGTGTATTTTCTTGTGTGAAAATAATAATTGACTGCTTTTTCTAAAAACAACACGATTTTTCATTAAAAGTAAATTATAAATATCTTTCTGAATTTAAAGAATAGCGTATTAATGAAAAAAATAATTTTTAAACCCTAAAATAAAAAATAAAGAATGAAATCAAAAAAAATAATGACTGCAATGTTGCTCTGTTTTTCATTTTTCGGATATTCTCAAAATATCTCTGTAGAGTATGCCAAAAATATTGCGATGGGTCAATTTCAACAAATAAATCCGAACAAAAGCAATAAGGTTGAAAACATTACTGCTTTTAAAAGCATTTCCAAAAACGATATTGATTTTCTGTATGTATTTAACTTCGAAAGTGGTTTTGTAATTACCTCGACTTATGATTGTTTTGCTCCGATTATTGGATATTCAAACTCATCCACTTTTCCCATGGAAAATACTCCGGAAATAATCCAAGATTGGCTTTCAACATACGTTAATGGAATGGATGCCACAATCCAAAATGCAGATGTGTTGGTTCGGGATTCAAAGTGGGATGAAATGAGCCAAAAAACGAATAATAATCTAATTGCAGGAATTCCTCCTTTGATGACCAGCCGTTGGAACCAAGGTGGATCGTACAACGATTCTTGCCCCGAACATCCAGCGGGTCCCAATGGACGCTGTTATGCTGGATGCGTAGCGACTGCAATAGGACAAGTGATGTATTATTACAAATATCCTCAACAAGGGACTGGAAGTAGCTATTACGAGCATCCACATTATGGAATTCTACAAGTAAATTATGGCAATACAACGTACAATTGGCAACAAATGGGAAATACTGCAACCACAGGTACACGTGGCGAAATTTCTAAATTATTGTATCATTGTGGCGTTTCGGTTGATATGAATTATTCTCCAAATAGTTCTGGATCTCACACAGAGTTGGCTGTAAACTCTTTAAGAAATCATTTCAATTATGCTCCCGAAATCGCTTTTATTGAAAGAAGTTCGTATAGCCCATCTTTTTGGCGAAGAATCATTATTGAAAATTTATACCAACATAAACCAGTGATTTATTCAGGATCAGGCGGTTCGGGTGGACACGCCTGGGTTTGTGATGGGGTTAATGATTCTCTCTATTTTCATATGAATTGGGGCTGGAGTGGTTCCGGAAATGGATATTTCTTGCTCGATGAATTAAATTCAGGAAATGGCGACTTTTCCTCAAGTCAAGGAGCTGTGATTAATATTGCTCCGCAGGGACGAGATTTTTGCTTTCAACCCAAAGAGTATTTTGAAACTGAGATGACTTTTAGCGACGGTAGCGGAAACAATCCCTATAAAAACAATACCGATTGCTACTATTATATCCGCAGTGATTCTGCAAAAGTTAGAGTTAATTTTACCTACTTTGATACCGAAGAGAATGTTGACATATTATCAATTTATGATGGCGAAGATGAGACTGCTCCTTTAATCGGACAATTTTCTGGCAATGCCAAACCTGCAGATTTCTATTCTTCAGGACCGAATCTTTTCTTGCGTTTTAAAACCAACGAAACAGTTCAAAAACAAGGATGGGAATTAAGATATATTGGCTTGGGACTCTACGCTGGAATTGATGATTTTGACTTCTCGGAAACCATTAAAATCTACCCCAATCCAGCTTCCGATTTAATTAATATTGAATTGAAGAAAGATGATATTGTGGAAATATACAATGTAAATGGAAGTCAAGTTAAGCACATATCCAAAGTTGCCAACGACGTTCTTCAAATTGATATTCGTGATTTGCCAAAAGGCGTTTACATTCTTAAAGTCAAACGAGATAATGTAATTGCGAATAAAAAAATGATAAAACTCTAAATTGTATTAGGGGAAAAAATCTATATTTTATAAATCTTTGATTTTGTAACAATTCGATAATCCTTCGAAAATTACAAAATCAAAGATTTTATATTTTTTAGAATTTGTCAATTGGTTTTTCAGTCAATTGGTCACCCATTCAATATGCATAGCATCTCACACACTCTCTATTTTCCTGTATAACTTGAAAACGGAAAGAAGTTATTATCGGAAAACTCAAATCTCACGCTCTCAAACGGTTCCCTATTGGGCGGAAATAAACGAATCCCAATCCTACTCTTACATTATAGCATCGCTGTATAGTCGAAAGGCGACAACATATAGCATCCGCCCAATACATCAGCCTTCCTATTGAAGTAAAATCTAAAAAAATCTATGTTCTACAACCAACAAAAAAATCGTCCCCGAAGCGACGATTTTTTTTTAAAACTAGACCTATTGCAATAAAAAACTCAGTCCATATTGCTAAAAGCCAATAATAAGCCCCGCCATATAATTCCTCCCTGCTTGTGGAAAATAACCATCTTCAAATTTATGAACACCGCCATCATAATAGCGATAAATCCATGCATTGGTTTCATATTTGGAATCTAAAACATTATTCGCCGTGACCATAAACTTCAAATCTTTAAGATATTTGGTTTTCAAATCATAAGAAACACGAATATTATTCACCAAATAGGGATTCAGCATTCTTTCGTTGCTTGAAGTATTATCAATGTATTGTTTGCCAACATATTTGGTTTGCAGCTCAAGGAATAGATCTTTAATGGGCTGATATCGAATAATATTTGCCCCGATAATTTCTGGTGAAAAAGACAAGTCTGTCTCGCCAAGCATATTGCTCAATTGACCCCCAGTATTCCAATCGTCAACATATTCAGTAAAATTCTGGATTTTGTTGCGACTTAAATTTACATTTAAAATCCAATCCCATTTCTTGGTAATTTTCAAAGAAGAGCTAAGTTCAATACCGGCACGGTAGCTTTTGTCAACATTGGTCATAATAGCATACCCTGTTTCATTAATTTCGCCAGTAAGAACCAGTTGATCCTTGTAATTCATATAATACAGATTCGTTTGCAACATAAATTTATTCAAACGAAGTTCGTGACCAAGTTCGTAGTCAACAAGAGATTCAAAACGAGGTTTTTTATCGACTGGAGCATCCACAATATTCGAGCGAGTGGGCTCACGATGGGCAACGGCAACCGATGCATATACTTTTTGACTTTTGGTAATAGAATATGCAATCCCGCCTTTTGGATTAAAAAATCCCCATTTGAGGCCTTGTGTAATGTCGCGTAATTTATCGTCAATTCCTGTAATCTGATAATCTATATTACGATATTGCAAATCCGCCCAAAGCAATATTTTTTCGGTGACAGAATAGTGTGCTTTCAAAAAACTGCTGGCTTCTGTTTTTACACCATCGCCTTCATAAAAACGAATTTTATGATCCAAATTTCCAGCATATTGCATCCAAACAACATCGCCATAGTGGTCATTTTCAAACCGATTTGCCGACACACCCCAAATCAAACTAAAGGGTAAATTTGCAGGATTATAATTTAAAGAAGCATTCAATCCATAAAAATGATTATCCAAATATTTTCTACGAATCAAATCCGTTTTCTTAAAAGTTACACCGCCAATAACCTGATCTTCGAGGCCATAGCTTTCAAATTTCGCATTTTTTTTGTATTGTTCATAATATCCGAAACCTCTATTATAATAGGCAGTTCCATTAATGTTCACACTTGAATTTACATCGTGCGACAAAAGAAGATGGAAATGATTTTGTTTGTAGTTATCGTATTCATTTTCATAAAACTTTTGATTTCCATCCGAATCGGTATATTCTCCAATTCCATTCCATGTTCTGTTGGTATCCAAAATCTGCGATGGAACGCCGTCCCATGCTTGATATGTTTGTTGAGAACCCAAAAGCATGAGAGCTTTTAGCATGGTTTTTTTACCATAATATGCACCCGACAAATAGGAAGAGTTCAAATCGGCAGTTGCTCTGTCGATATATCCATCCGAAGTGATTCGGGATATTCTCCCATCCAAAGAAAATTTACCATCAATTAATCCGGTTCCAAAATTAAGATTGTGTTTTAAGGTATTAAAAGAGCCATAAAACTCGCTAATTTGAGCGTAAGGAAGAGCGTTCAGTTTTTGTGTTTGAAAATTAAGACTTCCACCAAACGCACCAGAACCATTGGATGAAGTGCCCACACCCCGTTGAATTTGCAAATTATCAACCGAAGATGCAAAATCGGGCAAATTGACAAACCATGACCCTTGAGATTCAGGATTATTCAAAGGCACATTGTTGATGGTCACGTTGATACGAGATTCATCCGTACCACGAATGCGGTAACTCACGCTTCCTACACCCGTTCCAGCATCAGAAGTAGTAACTACCGAGGGCGAAAACTCAATAAGTGCGGTCACGTTTCGAGCATCGTTCATCTGTTGAATTTCTTTCTGACTCAGATTGGTTTTGGGAGTTGGCGTGTTTTCGTCCGCTCGAGTCGCACGAACCACTATCTCTTCACTCATCATTGCCTTTTTTTGAAGAAAAAATTCATACTCTGTTTTAGAAGACAGATCAAGCTCAACTTCGAGAACTTGGTAGCCCATAAAACTGATTTTTACGTTAATTTCTGGATTTCTTAATCCACTCATCGCAAACTCACCATTTCGATTGGTGGTTACCACTTTAAAAGATTCTTCAACAACGATGTGAGTTCCTGGCATGGACTCTTTGGTTTCGTTATCAAATACTTTTCCGCGAAAACTAAATTGAGCATTCGCATAACTTAACATGCATAATAAAATGCAGAAGACAAATAATTTTTTCATAATGAGATTTCTCATTTGGTTAAACATAAGAATAGCCTTGAGGGGAAACTATTCATTAAAACTCAACATTAACCGTTTTCCCTTCGTCGGAATTACCCGCATCAGGTTCATTGGGTTTGTTCTCAGCCCTTATTTTTAAGGCACCCCCTTCGAGGGCAAAATTATAAAAACTATTCAACACCAAGCCCAATTTTGCATTCTATTTTCAATTAAAATAAATCCACAAACATAATCATCTATTATAGAGCTGATTATATTAAAAAAACCAATTGCTGATTTATAGGTTTTGAATAAAATACACTTTCGTCAAAATAAAAAACTTCTTACTTTTGCTTGTAATTTTAAAAACTTTCATATATTTGCCGCCAGAAGAGTTCCGGGAAACCGGTGAAAAGGGAATCGAGTGAAAAACCCGAACAGTACCCGCTGCTGTGAGTTCTTAAAATACTTTTCGGCATCTGCATTGCCACTGTTCATTTATTTGAATGGGAAGGCTGCCGAAAAGAGGACAAGTCAGAAGACCTGCTATTCTAAAACAAACTTCAGAGCTTTCGGGAAGTGAAGCATGAAATGTTACTTTTTCGTATACATTTCCAGCAGTTTTGAAGGTTATTAATGAATTTAATTATTAACCCAAATCTTTTTTAAGATGAAAAAAATTTCTTTTTTAGTGCTTTTTTCTGCACTTTTCGTGAGCCACGCTCAAAACCCTTCGTTTTCAAACATTAAATTCTGGACTGGAACTGGCGAGAAAGTCGCAATGATGATTGTCGATTTCAACGACGGTACAACCAAGGACGCATACGCTTGGGGCTATCGTTATGATAGCGAAACACTTACCGCTTTCGACATGCTGGAAGCCATTGCTCAAGCCGACCCAAACTTCAATTATGAAGGCTCAGGCGGTTTTATTAGCGACATCGAATATTTATCACACAGCGGCATTGGCGGTAGCCCCAACTGGTGGCTCACTTCTACTTTCGAAAACAACGCATGGGAAATGAATTCAGGGGTTTCGGAAAATCTT
>JAQUHH010000340.1 GCA_028683685.1 Bacteroidales bacterium | reverse complement strand
TTCTTTCAATGGGAAAAATTTTAGCTTACTCTGGCGTAATGCAAAATAAAGAAGTAAGCTGGATGCCATCTTATGGTCCCGAAATGAGAGGTGGTACGTCTAATGTTACTGTTATCATCAGCGATACACGCATTAGCTCTCCTACCTTGAATGCATTTGACACAGCCATTATCCTAAATCAACAATCATTGGATAAATTTGAAACCTCTGTAAAACCAGGTGGGCTCCTTATTTATGACCCCAATGGAATTACTCGCCACCCCAATCGTAAAGACATCAATATATATCAAATTGCAGCCGCTGACAAAGCTGCTGAAATTGGTATTGCGAAATTGTTTAATATGATCATATTAGGCGGATTCTTGGGAGTTAAACCAGTTGTTAGTGAAGAGTTTATTGAAAAAGGTTTGCAAAAATCTCTTCCAGAACGTCACCACGGTCTAATTCCTGAAAACTTAAAAGCAGTTCAAATTGGTAAAGAGATTATTAAAGCCATTCATACTTTATAAACTTTATCCATTTAATATAAAAAAACCGAAATTTAATAATTTCGGTTTTTTTTTTGATTAATAAAATCAACCTAAACCAAATACTTAATCAACACAAAGCCACCTACCAATAAAACCGTAAATAAAATAGCAAGCAGATTAAAATATTTATCTATAAAACTTTTGATGGGAGCACCAAATTTCCATAATAGGAAAGCGACCAATGAAAAACGAGCGGTCCGACTCACCGTAGATGCAATGATAAACATCCAAGGATTCATCTCTGTAACCCCCGAAGCAATGGTAAAAATCTTGTAAGGAATGGGTGTAAAACCGGCGGTAAAAACAATCCAGAAACCATATTCATCATAGCTCATTTTGACAGACTCGAACAATTCTTGCGTAAACCCAGGGATATTATCGAAGAAGAAAACGGCTAATGACGAATAATCGGCTCCAGAATACCACAAAGTTGAGCCAATAAAATATCCAAACAAGCCACCAATAACACTTCCAGCCGAACAGATTAAAGCATATCTAAAAGCTTTGGTTTGTGAACCTAAGACTAAAGCAATAAGGAGCACATCGGGGGGTACTGGGAAAAAAGAAGATTCGGCAAAAGCCAATATAAATAAAGCAAAAGCTCCATATGGAGATTCTGCCCAGCTTAAAACCCAATCGTATAATTTTCTAACTATTTTCATCCGTATCGTTATTTGTTTTCAAACTGTTTAAAAGACTTACCAAAGGCTCGTAATCATATAATTTATTTGAGAATTCAAAAATGGTCTCCACCCCTTTTGAATCAATATTCATTGCCGCAATCAAATTCAAATGCCCCATCGTTTCATCATTTTTCAAATAATACAATGCAGCCATCCGATAATATATCAAAGATGGATTCTCTATTATTTTCAAAGCTTTCTCCAAAATTTCGATGGCTTTTGTTTCATAATCAGAATAAAATAAAAATTCAGAATATTTCAACCACAACATTTGATTGGTAGGATACAATAAGGTAAATCGAACTAAAATATCCTCTGTTTTTTCAAAAGAGGTTTCCTTATCAAGAGATAAATGAATAAGCTGATCGATGCTTCCTATATCAATTTCATCCATAATAAAACTTCTATTTAAGCTATCAAATGCATTATCAAAATCATTATTAAAAATAAATACCTGTGCCAAACCTTTCCATGCATTGGAAGAAACAGAATCTATATATATTTCATTTAAAAAATGTTTTTGAGCATTTTGATGATCGTTCATATCCAGATAAATCCACCCAATCAAGCTATTCACATTAGGTGCATATGGAAAAGCAAGCAAGGATTCTTTCAATGCTTGGATTGCCAAATTTAATTTCCCTAATTTCCAATACGACTGAGCTAAACCCGTATAACACGACACCATTTCATCAATAGACAAAGCATATTCAAAAGCCTCTATGCTTTTTTCATACAAATCCATTTCATAATACGAAAAACCAAGTTTCTCCCAAGCCATTTGACGAAGGGGAAATTGTTTTACAAACTCAGCGAAATACTCTATGGACTCTGCATTTTTTCCAGACGATTTAAAAGTCCAAAAAAGTCGATCCATAGCATCATTGTGCATGGGATTATGATGAAGTGCTTTTTTTAGATATTCAATTTCTTTCTCTTCATTCTCCAACATAGAATAATCTTCCGCAATATCAAAAAACACTTCATCTACTTCTTCCTTAAATGTCAATGCTTTTTGCAATGCAGCAATTGATTTTTCATATTTATTTTGAACACGATATATATAAGAAAGCGTAATATATAACTCTATATTATTAACATCTATGCTTTTAACCATTCTAACGATATCGAATGCTTCTTTAAACTCTTCACGATGCGACAATACAACTGCTTTTTTCAAAAGAATACTGGTGGACCATGGAAATTGTGACAAAGCATGTTCTACAACTTTTTCGACATGCTCTACATTATTAATTATATAATGCTCAATAATCTCCTCATACTCTTCTACGTCAAAAAAAGGATTTTCTCCCCTTAATAGCATAGATTCAAACTTAGAAATCAGCGGGTTAATGTCGTC
>JAQUHH010000060.1 GCA_028683685.1 Bacteroidales bacterium | reverse complement strand
GGTATCGGCAGCATTTATAGCTTCTTTGCATTTTTCAATAATTTACAGTCTAATTGCTAGACCATACATTAGTGGTCTGTTTTTTTCTTTAGCCATGGTTTACTTTTGGACAAAGTTAATTAAACAACCAAACTCTCATTTTTATCGAAACAGCATTTTGTTTGTTGTTTTTACTTCTCTATGTGCTTATAATCATCATTTTAGTTTGTTGTTTGCTGGAATTGTTGGCGTTTCAGGATTGTTTTTAATAGACAAAAAGTATTTGCTTAAATATATTGCCAGCGGATTTATTGTGGTTTTAGCTTATGTACCTCACATTCCTGTTTTTCTTTATCAGCTAAATGTTGGCGGAGTTGAATCGTGGTTAGGCAAGCCAAAAAAAGAATTTATTGTAGATTTTGTATATTATATATTTAATTTCTCAACCTATGTCCTTTTCGTTACATTGGGTATATCAATTTGGGGAGTTTTTAATAGTAGTGTTCGGAATATTGATTTGAAAAAGTCTTTTCTTTTTGCCGTGTTTTTATTTCTGCCGATATTTATTGGATACTTTTATTCAATTCATTTCAGTGCAGTTTTGCAGTTTTCGGTATTGATATTTAGTTTCCCATTTATCTTGTTTTTGTTATTTGGACATATAAAGAACCAATCCGTTTCAACCAATTTGATTTTAGTTGGTTTAATACTGATAGTGAATGTTTTTTCATTGATTTTTGAGAGACAGCATTATAAATTGTTTTATAATTCAATTTATGAACATATATTTACGGATTGTCAATCTCTGAAAAAAGATAATAATACTATTTTTCTAATTGATTCCGATGAGAAAATTTGTTCATATTATTACAAAAAACTAGGCATAGACTCAAATTTCATTCAAATTAATAGTTTTAAAGATGAGTCTCAATTAATTGAATATCTTGAAAACAACATTTCGAGCAAAGACAAATTATATTTTGGCTTTATTTCATATGTAAAGCCATTGATTTTCCCAATTTTAAATAACTATTACCCAAGTATCGAATGGCAGAAAGATTATGTAGGAGGAACCACTTATTTGCTTTCAAACAAGAAAAGCACCCAAGAAAATATTATTTCAATTCAAAATTTTGATGACCCCGATTTACCGTATTGGGAAAATATTCATCCAGAATACATTACTGATACTGTTGCTTTTTCTTCGAAAAATTGTTTTTACATTCACAGTGACAATGAATGGGGACCCTCTTATTCTCGAAAATTAGATGAGAATGTGAAAAACAAAAAAGATTTTATCGATATATCTGTAAGGGTGAAAAGTTCGGAAAGAATCAAAGAAGCACAACTCGTTTCTCAATTACAATCCAATGGAGTTGTGATTGATTGGCGAAGTTCTTCATTTGATGTATTTTACAATCCAAAAGATTCAATAAATTATTGGTATACAGTTTATCATAGTATTAAGCTAACAGACATATATTTGAATTACCCAAATATTGAATTGATGATTAATGTTTGGAATGTAAATAAAGAAGCTTTTTATATAGATGATTTTAAAATAACACTCAGAAAAGGGAATGACATTGTTTATGGTTTTACTCAAAAAATTTAAAGTAGAGGCTTTTAGGCTACTTGGTTTTTTTAGAAAAAATAATTTTGATTTACCAAATCAATACAGTACAATAAAAAAACTTTGGGAAATGCATATTTCATTGTTTGTGTATATTATTCCATCAAAAAAGCTCGAATAGATTTGTGAATAATGCCTTCATAACTGAAATAAATAAGCCTTTCAGGCTATAAAAAACAAATATGAAAATTTTCAGCCGAATGGTCGTCCGTTAGGTGTCTATTCACAATTCACCATTCACAACTCACTTTCTTTACAAACTTTAAAAACTCATCCCAACACTCAATCTAAAATATCTATTATAAATCTCATCTTTGTTAGAATACAAACTGTTGAATGCAAATTTATACTCTGGTTTTATGACCAATTCATAGTTTGAAACAGGAACTCTTACACCGAGTCCTAAATAAACGCCATAGGTATCGGATAGTTTGGTTTTTTTATCGAATTCGCTTTTAGTATAATTGTATTGATTATTTATGGGGACATAATTGTGCTGTGTTCCTTTCTCACGTGCAGCCAGAACAATATCTACAAATCCCCCGGTTTCAATAAAAATTTTAGTTTTTGAGCCAATACTATATCTGAATCCAAAAGGGATAGATAGGCAACTGTAGGTGTATGTAATGTCGGTGACGTATACGAAATGACCTTGATCTATGCGGTTTTTAAATTGACTTGTGCGATTAAATTCTATACCAAACTTTGGATTAAATTTTTTGTCAGTCATGAAAGACTGGTACACTCCCAAACCAAATCCAAGCATATTGCTTGTGTTCAAGTTTTGAACATTTGTTCTGTTGATTGATACGCAAAATTCATTAAAAATAAATTTTGTGGAATCTTGTCCATTTGATACAGTGGTAGTTAGCAATAGCAATCCGATTATGAATGGGATATGTTTCATTATTCTAGAAATATTTATTGATAACTCATCTTCTCCCTAAAACTGTAATTTGCAGACAAAAGTACACATTATTATTTAGTGTTGTGTAAACTAGTTCTGATTTTCTTCAAAAAGACATTTGTAAAATCTCAAATAGTTTTAAGTATAATTTAAAGAAATCAAAAAATAGAGGAAAGTAAACTTGTAAGTTGTTTTTAGCTTTATTTTCCATCTTTTAGGCGATGTGATGAGCTTGTTGAATTTAAAGAGGTAAAGAAAATGAAGCGGTTTTTATTTCGGGCAATTTATTCCTTTTAGACAATGAAGTGAGTTCCCATTCTCGGGATAGACTGCTTTAAACTGGATTAAAAATAAATTGCTGAAATCATTTCATGGGTTTAATAAATCCAATAAAATGCTTTCAGCAATTTATAAATAGAAGATTGTTTAATCCAAGCCCATTCGTTTGCGATTCTCTTTTACTTTTTCATATTGTTCAAAAAAGTTATCCAAATCGGCAACAGAAATACGTTTTGCTAATATTTTTTTGTCTTTGTCCAGTAGATACATAACGGGTGTAGAATATAAATCATAGACTTTAAAAAAGTCGATATTGGCAGTGTTTCCGCCCACATTTATCCAATTGAGTTTTTGGTCGCGGATATATTTTTTCCATCTTTCCAAGTCTTGGTCAGAAGAAACGGCAAAAACCTCTAAGTTTAGTCTTTTTTTGTTTTCGTTATAAAAATCTCGAAGTCTGGGAGTTTCCACTTTGCAATGTCCGCAGTCTGGGTCGAAAAACCATAAAATGGTATAATCGGCTTTGATATGGTGACTTGAGCGAAATACATTGTTGGTATCATACATGATTAATTCGGGAGCTTTGGCACCAATTAAAATGCTTTTTAACTGAAGTGCTCTTCTGCTTAAATTTTCGAGGGTGTGTGGAGGAATCCAAAAACATTGGTTGGTCATGTAATATTCTTCCACAAGAAAAACGAAAACTTCATCGTGACCCATAATTTTGCTCGTTTCGTAATAGTTGGTCAAAAACCAAATGACATATTTAAACATCTCTTCATTGGGTCTTACCATTTCTATGAGTTTCGATGCTTCATGTTTAATGCTGTCGTTGTCCTGAACGATGACTTCCGAAAAATATCGTTGCAGTTTGGAATGAAAAACAGGCGTTCTAAGCAGTCTGTCGTCTGCTAAATCGGTGTGCATCCAAAAATTTTCCTTGTAATATTTCCATGCAAAAGTCGAGTCTACGGTGCCATCTTCACGAACGGGAAAGGGCGGAATTTGAATGTCTAAATTAAGGGCTAAAACTTTGCTGAAAAAAGCGTCGGGATTGTCTTTGATAAAACCTTTGGTGTACTCTTCCAATTCTTTTGATTTTTCAGTAAGCAGATCTTTTTTTATTTTCACCAAGCCCTCTTTGCCTTCATTTTCGGCATCTTTAATTTCGCCACTTATCCTCATTAATTCATTTTGAAGATGATTTAAAATTTTTATATAATTGAAAAAAAGTTCATTTTCGGGAGAGCCTTTTATATTGATTTTTTTTAAAACATCTGCCGTATCGGTTTCAAAAGTAAAATGCTGACTTTGGTCAATTACAAATTCCATGGTTTTAACTTTGGATTGACTTGCCAAAATATAAATTCCTCCCAAAAGAGGCTCTTCGCCTTTAAAAACAAATAATCCTGGGGTTTTTGGATCTGCTTTGGCAGAATCTTTCAAATATTGATTTCGACCATAATAATTTGCCAAATACATCATTGAGTCGGGAGAGTTTTTGATGTGAATCTTGATTTCGTATCCACTCTTTTTTTTGGAATTGGCTTTTTGGGCTTGTAAGTTGTAATTTGTTGAGAAAATTAAAAGGCTAACGAGAATTATAATCCGATTTTTCATAGTGTTGTTTTTCTATTAAACAAAAGCTTGATTGTTTATTTATTTTAAAAGTATGATTTTGCAAATATATTCAGTTAAATTTGTAAAGTCAAAATTTTAAAACTATTTATAAGAACAATTATTGTTTTTTTTTGTTTTGATAGACGTTATTAAATAATCTTTAGATGTACGATGCTGAACTTACCTAATTTAAAAAAACTTAAAATTGCGCTCTTACTCGTAGCTGTAGCTATTTCAATAATGGCAATTTTTTTTATATTCCCTAAGAATATCAGTCGTTTATGGATTTTTGGATTAATATTATTGGCAGACGTCTATTTGTGGAATAGTTTCAAAAAAGTTTTTCGTAGAAATTCGGGTTCACCATTCTACTTTTTTCGAGTTTTTTATTGGTTTCCCGAAATAATGATGGTTGCTTTACTTGCCATTGCGCTGTTTTTCCGAAATGTAGATGCACAAAATACGCTTTCGTCTTTTGTTATAGGCATCGCCATGATGGTTTTTGGAGCTAAAATAATGGCATTTTTTATAATTTCTTTTGAGTTTTTGACCCGCATCTTCTCGTGGATTTCAATGTCTTTTGTGGATGGTAAAATTCTATGGAAATTTCCAGTCCCACGAAAAAAAAGAATTATTAAGGCATCTTTGTATCTGTTCTATTTTCTGTTTTTTCTTTTTATTTGTGGAATATTCAATACCCATCGGTTTGAAGTGAAAAAAGAAATCGTTCAAACTGAAAATTTACCCCAAGCTTTTGATGGTTTAAAAGTGGTTCAAATTTCGGATATACATTTGGTAAGTTGGATTTTGCCCCGAAAAATGGAAAAAGTAGTAGAAAAGATTAATGAATTAAATCCTGATATTGTTGCTTTTACAGGCGACATGGTTTCGTTTAAGTCTGTTGAAATGTTGCCTTACATTGATATTCTTTCCAAAGTAAAAGCGAAATATGGAGTTTTTACCATTCTCGGGAATCACGATTATGGTGATTATGTAAATTGGAAAAACGACGAAGAAAAAGTTCAAAACTTTGAAGACATAATAACCTACTACAAGCAAACTTCTTGGGTTTTGTTGAGAAATGAAAATCGACGAATTTATTCTTCAGATTCATCTTCGTCTATTGTTGTTGCGGGCGTCGAAAATTGGAGTGCCAGCAAGCGTTTTCATGGAATTGGCAATGCCGATTTAGCCCTCAAAAATGTCTCTGATGATGATTTTGTGATTTTTCTAAGCCACGATCCTTCTCATTGGGAATATTTGATGAAAAAAAATACGCCCATTGATCTCACTCTTTCGGGACATACGCACGCAATGCAGTTTGGCATTGATTGTTGCGGAATCAAATGGAGTCCAGTTTCATGGGTTTATAAATATTGGGCAGGTTTATATGTTAATGAATCTTCTGCCAGAAAACAAAAATTATATGTGAATGTTGGTTTAGGAACCGTTGGTTTTGTTTCCCGAGTTGGTTTTTTGCCCGAAATTACACTTTTGGAATTACAAAGAAGTACTGATAATTAGAAAGATAGATAAATAATTAGGATGATAGAAATATCTTTTTAAATTTGTAAAAAAAAGCATGAAATCAACCGCTTCAAAAAAACAGAAGAAATACGCATCAAAAAAGCCTATTTCTACTGAAAATTCAATTCCACAAATTGACTTCCTTGATGTATTGAATGTGTTTTTTAAAAAATTTGCGCCTCTTTTTTTCTGGTTAGGATTAGGAATGACCATTTTGTTTTCCCTTTTGCTTTTCGATTTGAAAGTAAGCGATGGCGGCGATGATTCGTCTTATATTGTAAGAGCTTATGAGTTTATAAAAAATGGCGTCTTTCCGACCTTCCAAGGTCCTTTATATCCCATGATGCTCAGTATTATTGTATTGTTTTTTGGGATAAAAGTTGGATTGCTAAAGTTTTTTTCCCTCATTGCTATTTCTGCTCAATATTATTTTCTGCACAAAACTTTCAAAAATCGAATTCCCGAAGCCATTCTTTATCCTGTTTTGTTGATTATTTCGGTTTCATCTTCCTTGCTTTATTTTTCAAGTCAAACATACAGTGAAGGCTTTTTCATGTTTTTGCAAGCACTCTTTTTATTCTTATTTGTCAAATATTTTATTGATAAAAAAGAAGAATCCGTTTTGTTGAAAACCCAGATAAAAGATTATTTGTTTGTAGCTTTGTCTGTTTTGTCGCTGATTTGGACCCGAAATGTAGGTTTGGCAGTAGTGATTGTAATTGGACTCTACTTTATCTCTTATTTTGAATGGAAAAAATTATTGCTTTCAGCCGCTTCTATCATTACTGTACTTGTGCCCTTCGAACTTTTTAAAAAACTTATTTTTAATGTTGAAGGAACTCAAGTCAATGCTCAGGCCGAAGGCTTATTGCTAAAAAACTTTTACAATCCCGCACAAGGAACCGAAGATTTTGCAGGATTGATAGTGCGATTTATCGATAATTCACATCTCTATTTATCCAAACATCTTTTTGTCTTTATGGGATTTAAAACTGGTGAATTTCCTCCCATCACCCCCATTCTTACTTGGATCGTTTATGCTATTTGTATCATTGCCTTGGTTTTTGCTTTTAAAAGAAACAAAACTTTGTTTTTTACCATATTATATACTGGAGTGGTCTGTTTTGTAACTTTTATTGCGGTTCAAGCACATTGGGATCAGCCTCGCTTGATTATTCCTCTTTATCCATTATTGCTGATTGCCCTATTTTCAGGATTGTATTTTGTTTTAAAACATAAAAACCTCAGAAAATTTCAATTTCTTTTTTTGCTTTCTGTTTTTATTGTTTTTGGATCAGGTTTCAAACAAATGCTTTCCAAAGTGAAAGAGCATGCTCCTAGTTTGCAGGCGAACTTGAGTGGGAATATGTTTTATGGCATGACACCGGATTGGGTAAATTACATTAAAATGAGCGAGTGGATTGCCAAAAACATTCCTGAAGAGGAGATGGTTGCAGCCCGTAAACCCGAAATTTCATTTGTCTATTCCGGTCGTGGATTTTACGGGATTTATAATGTAGCGACCATGAATCCAGATACTTTTTTAACTTCGTTAACCGCCAATCCAGAGATGAAAGTCGTTGGTGTCAATCTTATGCAAATCGCCGAAAGTCCGCAATTACAGACGTTTCAATCGGTTTCTGCACCCTATTTGCATGCCAGCCTAAACGCTTCATTGTTAAGCGAAGATTATCGGGTTCTAGACAGTAGAGTTTTGGGGGTTTATTTGGTGCCCGACTTGTTGCTTGATAGTATGATGATGTTAGGTAATAACTTAGGAGTTGAATTTGTAGATGATATTCCTACTTTGGTACAGCAGTTTTTACGTGAAAATTGGCAATTTGCCATCCATAATCCGGATGAAATGTTGAATGAATTGAAAAGAGAGAATGTTCGTTATTTTATGTTGGCAAGTTTGCGTAAAAATCCAACTGTAAATAATGGAGAAATTATAACAACTTTGCATCGATATATCTATTTTATTCAGTTAAAATATCCGAATATATATGAACAAGTTCATTCCATCGGAGTCACTGAACCCACAACTTTAATAAAACTTAATCTTCAAAAATACTAGAAAATGAACATTAATAATACCAAATCTTACTTTGAAAAACATGCTAAAAGCAGAATTAAGTATCGCAAATCTAAATCTTACTACTGGAATTCTATAACCAAGTATTGTGATTATTTTATTCATGACGAATACTCTGTTTTGGAAATTGGTTGTGGAACCGGTGAACTAATTGCCAGCGTAAAAGGAGATAGAAAAGCAGGGATCGATTTTTCGGAAAACATGATTGAAGAAGCCAAAAATCAATATCCAGATTTGGATTTCCGAGTGATGGAAGCCGAAAACATCAACTTTGATGAAAAGTTTGATGTGATTATTTTGTCCAATTTAATTGGCTTTTTAGATGATATTGAATTGGTTTTTAAAGAACTCCATAAAGTTTCGCACGAACGTACCAAAATTATGATCTCATACCATAGCAGTTTGTGGGAGCCTTTTATTAATCTTGCTGACTTTTTGAAACTTAAAACAAGAGCCCCTTATCAAAGTTGGCTTTCTGGAAAAGACATTAGCAATTTGCTCTATTTGGCTGGTTTTGAAACCTATCGCCATACCAGAAAAATGCTAATTCCTTATAATATTCCCATTGTTTCATGGCTTTTTAATAAGGTTTTTGCTGTTTTACCAGGCTTTAATGCATTGTGCCTCAATCGCTTCTTGTTTGCACGTAGTTTGCCAACAGGGAAGGACGTCTCTGAGAAATATTCCACCACAGTGGTGATTCCCGCACGAAATGAAAGTGGAAACATTGAAAATGCAATTTTAAGAATGCCCGATTTTGGTAAACATGTGGAAATTATTTTTGTAGAAGGAAATTCAACAGATGATACTTGGGAGAAAATTCAAGAGATTCAAGAAAAATACAAAGACAATTACGACATTAAAACTGCTCGCCAAGATGGAAAAGGAAAAGGCGATGCGGTTCGCAAAGGATATGCCATGGCGACGGGCGATATTTTGATGATTTTGGATGCCGATTTAACCGTTCCCCCCGAAACTTTGCCCAAATTTTACGAAGCCTTGGCGAGCGGAAAAGGCGATTTTATCAACGGCTCACGCTTGGTTTATCCCATGGATAAAAAAGCAATGCGACTTTTGAATATGTTTGGAAATAAAATGTTTAGCATTGGCTTTTCGTGGATGCTCGAACAGCCCATCAAAGATACTTTGTGTGGTACAAAAGTGATGTTTAGAGAAGATTATAATCGCTTGGTCAAAAATCGTGTTTTCTTTGGAAACTTCGATCCATTTGGTGATTTCGATTTAATTTTTGGAGCGTATAAATTAAACCTGAAAATTATCGATCTTCCCATTCGCTACAAAGAACGAGTTTATGGAGATACCAATATTTCTCGATTTAAACATGGCTTTTTATTGCTAAAAATGTGGTTGTTTGCGGCTGGAAAAATTAAGTTTTATAATTGATTTTTTCACATTGTTGTCCGATTAAAATTTAGTGAACCAACGCAATGTGATGATTGTTATATGTTTGCAATTGCCACGCAAAAATTTATTCAATTCTAAATCATACCCCGAACCACAATCTCTCTTCAATCTTGAAAAAGTTTTCATTCAGACACAACATTTTAGCATTCTTTCTTTTCCTCTCATATCCCGCCTGACTTCAATTTCCGAAAATCCAATTTGTCTCATTAATTCTTTGCACTCTTCCGCAAAGGCTTCGTTGATTTCAAAAAAAAGTTTTCCGTTTATTGCTAAATGCTGAAAAGAATATTCGGCTATTTTTCTGTAAAAAACAAGAGCATCCTGATCTTCTACAAACAAAGCAGAATCGGGTTCGTAATCCAAAACATTTTTTCTCATCTGTTTTTTCTCACTTTCTCTCACATAAGGAGGATTGCTGACAATAATATTGAATTTTCCGGAAGGTAAAGTCTCTGGTTTTAGTGCATTTGCTGTTTGAAAATCAATATTTATTTGATGGGTTTTAGCATTTTTCTGAGCTGTTTCAATGGCTTCTTTGGAAATATCCACCGCTGTAATTTGGGATTCGGAAAATTCTTTCCCTAAAACAATGGCGATGCATCCACTGCCAGTTCCAATGTCCAAAATCGTGGACTTGCCAGATGTGTCTGTTGACTCAATAATCCATTCAATTAGTTCTTCCGTTTCGGGACGAGGAATAAGCACTGATTTATTGACTAAAAAATCCAATCCGTAAAAATTAGCTTTTCCCACTACGTATTGAATGGGAGTTTCTGCTTTTAGCTTTTTTACGGCATTGCTGTATTTTATGATTTCCGATTCAGAAATATAAATCTCTTTTTTTAGAAGACGTTCTATTTTAGTGATTTGAGAAAATTCTTCAAATATATATTGGCAAAAATGCTCAATTTCTACCGAAGTATATTGAGGGGATAATTGTTGTTTGATAAAAATTTCGACATCCGAAAGCAAGTTGGATAGGGGAAGCAACATGATTTTTTAGCAATTTTTGAGTTGAAGAATCATCTCTGTTGGGTTTTTTGCTTTGAAAATAGCATTTCCTGCCACCAAAACATCCGCACCACAGTCGATTAGTTTGCGAGCGTTGTGAATGTCCACGCCGCCGTCAACTTCAATGAGAGTAGATGCGTTTTTGCGAAGAATCAGATTTTTCAGACTTTCAATTTTGGAATACGTGTTTTCGATAAACTTTTGTCCACCAAAACCTGGATTCACCGACATCAAAAGTACCATATCGCACTCTGTTATAATATCTTCCAAAAGATGAACGGGGGAATGTGGGTTGAGTACCACGCCGGCTTTCATATTT
>JAQUHH010000059.1 GCA_028683685.1 Bacteroidales bacterium | reverse complement strand
AGCGGCTATTACCGATCTGGATATTACCCGTTCGGCAACTCAAAATGTAATTGGCATTATTGATGGAACCGATCCTGTTTTGAAAAATGAATTTATTGTTATTGGAGCTCATTATGATCATTTGGGACATGGAGGGCATGGAAGCAATTCGCGTTCGCCAGACACCATTGCAATTCATCCGGGAGCCGATGATAATGCTTCGGGAGTAGCAGTAATGCTTGATTTGGCAAAAAAACTGCAAGCCAATAAATCGAAGTTGAAAAAATCAGTCGTTTTTGTTGCATTTGGAGCAGAGGAATTGGGAATAATTGGTTCGAAAGAATTTATAAAAGCCGCTTTAATTGACCCAGCTAAAATAAAACTTATGATAAATTTAGATATGGTCGGACGATTAAACGAAGAACAAAGGCTCCAAATTGGAGGCACCGGCACAGCTCTTGAGTTTGATGAATACATTGATAATGCAAATAAAAAACATAAATTCTTAATTCAAAAAAATCAAGATGGATATGGTCCCTCTGATCACTCTTCTTTCTATTCTGAAAAAATTCCAGTTTTGTTTTTGTCTACCGGAGCTCACCAAGATTATCATACCGTATTTGATACCGAAGATAAAATTAATTATCCTGGACTTGCAAAAATTTCAAATTTTACCTATGATTTTGTATTTCCGTTGTTAAACACAAACATGGAAGTCACCTATAATGAACTACCAGCCCCTGTTTCTACACAAGGTCATGGACGACTGAAAGTGACTTTGGGTATTATTCCCGACGTTTCGGGGAGCGATCAAAAAGGCTTGAGAATTGATGGTGTTCGCAAAGGAGGCATTGCCGATTTGGCGGGTCTCTTAAAAGGAGATATTATTGTGGCTATAGATGGAAAACCAATCGGAAATATCTATGATTACATGGCTCGAATGTCGGCATTAATTCCTGGAAAAACAGCCACCATTGATTACATTCGGTTAGAAAAAACAGAAGTTACCATCGTGCAACTGTAAGCTCTGTTCGACTTTATTTAAGATTGTTTTTTCAATAATTTATTCCTCTATCTTTTTCTTTTCAGGAATAAATATAGAAGCCAAGATGCTCACTGTTAGAATCAAGAAAATGATGATTAGTGAATGATATGTTTCAAATCCCATTTCTTTTAATGGGTTATGGGCTAGCATTTTAACGCCAATAAAGCTAAGCAATACAGCCAGTCCTAAGTGAAGGAAACGGAACATGGGAAGAATATTGCTTACCAAAAAGAACAGAGCCCGAAGTCCCAAAATGGCAAAAATATTTGAAAAAAACACCACAAAAGGGTCTTTGGTAATGGCAAAAATAGCCGGAATGGAATCCACCGCAAAAAGAACGTCTGATAATTCTATGATAATCAAACAGATAAATAAAGGGGTAATGTATGTTTTGTGATGATCTCGATAAATAAAATCTTGTCCATGTAGCGTTTCTGTAACATTAAAGTGTTTGGACAACCATTTTACAATTATATTTTTGCTTGGATCTTTCTCTTTTTCATGCTTTGTAAAAAACATTTTGAGCCCAGTAAATATTAAAAATCCGCCAAAAAGATATAAAATCCAATCGTATTTTTGAATCAGAGCGGCACTGGCAAAAATGAAAACAAATCGCATTACAACGGCTCCGATTATACCCCATGTAAGAACTCTTTTATAATGTATGCTCGGAATGCCAAAGGATGCAAATATGAGAATAAAAACAAAAATATTATCAATACTAAGCGATTTTTCAACTAAATAACCCGTGATAAATTCGATGGAAAGAGTGTTTCTATATAATTGTAAAGCCTCATTAAGGCTTAAACCCTCAAGTTCTAAGCCATGTTTGTATTTTTCAGATACCATTTTGATGTCTTCCATGGTTTCCAATCCATGAAGTTCGTGTCCCCAAAATCGAAGCATTACAAAAAATAGAAAAGCAGAGACAATCCAAATTATGGTCCATATTAAAGATTCTTTAATGCCGACCTCATGTGCTTTGCGGTCAAAAATACCCAAGTCGATAATCAAAAATATAATGACGAGTAAAATAAATCCGCCAAAAAATAGAATTTCATTATGGTTCATTGATTTTTTTTTGCAAAAGTAATATTTTAAATTTTGTTTGTGATGAAAATTTTGAAATAGTCCTTGTTCGTAAGGTTTATTTTAAGAAATTGTAAGGAAATAATGTGAAATTGAGGAGGAAGTGTATGCAAAAAACAAACTTGAAAAGAAAAATAATGTAGTTTTGTTTAAAAAAATGGAATTTAGGACAGTCTTAAATAGCTTTTTTTCAAAGTATAAAATAGAAGGAAAAGACAAACTTTTTTTTATGGGTTCTTGTTTTACGGAAAATATTGGATATCAATTACAAAGATTAAAGTTTGAATCCATTATAAATCCATTTGGAATTGTTTATAATCCGATTTCTATTTCTAATTCTTTGGAAATATTAATTCAAAATAAGCTCTTTTCAGAAAGTGATTTGTTTGAACATCAAGGAGCATGGCATTCTTTTGATTTTCATAGTCGATTTTCGGATGTAGAAAAGGAAAAATGTTTAGAGAAAATAAATCAAAGCATTACGAGTGCTTCTGTGGCAATAAAAAGCACAAACATCCTTTTTATTACATTTGGGTCGGCTCATATATACAATTTAAAGAGCAAGGATAAAACAGTTGCTAATTGTCATAAATTGCCTGCAAATTATTTTGAAAAAAGAGTTATTGATTTTAATCAAACATTGAATATCTACATTACGCTTTTTAAAAAACTAAAAGAGCAAAATAAAAACATCAAAATTATTATAACGTTAAGTCCTATTCGATATCTTTCAGATGGTTTTGCCGAAAATCAAAAAAGCAAGGCTTTACTCATACTTCTTTGTCATGCTTTGAAAGATAATTTTGATTTTGTGGATTACTATCCAGCCTACGAAATAATGATGGATGATTTGCGAGATTATCGTTTTTATGACGATGATATGATACATCCTAATCAGTTGGCTATCAATTATATATTTAATCATTTTTCAACTGTATATTTTGAAAAAGAAACGCTTATAATGATTCAAGAAATTGAAAAAATAAAGAAAGCGATGGAGCATAAAGTGTTTTTTAAAGAGAGTGAAGCTTATAAATATCATTGTCAGAAAATGATTCAGCAAATTGACTCTCTTCAAAGGAAATATCCATTTAAAGATTTTTCCGCAGAAAAGGTTTTCTTTAGACATTGAGAAAATATTGGAAATTGCCATATGTTGAGCGAAGCGATGCAGGGATGTTGAACTTTTGAGATTTGTTTGAAAGTATGACTCGCTGATGTTTGACAATTTGAAATTATTATTTTATTCAATAAAATCTTCAATAAAATATCTAGTTTCTATTGAAGAAAAAAAGGAGTCGTTTCGACTCCTTTTTTTTAATAAAAACTTTTAGATTAACGAATTGCTTCTAAAAATTCGGCATGACTAAAGTGTTTCATAAATTCTCTATCATCTTTTGCTTGTGCTTTGAATGAAGCATCCATTTCACACGCTTTTTTCAAGTTGGTAAGCATGTTTGCTTTATTACCAGAACGACTGGCAATTATAGCTGCAAGATAATATGATGCTGCAGTTTTGTTTTTCATGCAATCAAGATTTTGGGTAGCAGCACTTAGATTCGCTGTTAAAAGTTGTGCTAAAGCTACGTTATAGTCGCAAGTTTTGTTTCCAAAAAGACTAATTGCTTTTGCATAGTTGCCTTCTTTTATAGCGAAGAAGCCCATGTTATAATTTTGGTTAACACCATTTTTTTGTGATGATTCAATATATGATTTAGCAGAAGCAAAATCTCTATTAATCATTGCAATAACACCAAGATTGTTAAGTACCAATCCGTTGTTTGGCGACATCGTATTTGCTTTTTCAGCCATTGTTTTAGCTTCGCCGTAATTTTTTGTCATAATTAATACACTAGCTAAGTCATTATAACCTCTCCAATCTTCAGGATAGGTTTTAATTGCGTTGCGATAAATTTTTTCTTTAGTTGCTAAATCATAGGTCAAAGTAGCTGCGTAGAAAATTTCTTTATTGTCCAGTTTTTCTGGTTCAGTAGTTGCCAAAGTAGCAATATCTTCATCGGTTTTGCGAGGCTCAAGACAAGTAAGTTTGATAACTGCACGACGAAGAGGAGGCAAAATGTTTTCTTCAATTTCTTGGTAGATAACAGTCATATTTCTGATTTCTTGTTCACGACGAGCCACATCTGCTTGGTTGCGAACTACATTAAGAATAGCATTTTTGTCTTTAATGTTAGATGCTTCAACTGCTTTCATAAAACCTTCCCAGTCTTCACCGTTGGCTTTTGGGGTAAGTTCTGGAAGTACAGTTTGTACATCTTTTACTTTGATTTTTAATTCTTTCGCTTTTTCTTTTTTGAACGTATTTATTTGATCATTGTACCATTTATTGGCAGTTGTTGAACGAGATTCTGAAAGTTTTGAGTTACGAGATTCTTCTCCTTCAGGAGATGCCCATGCGTTTAATGTTAATTCTTTAACTACATATTCTTTTTTAACAAAATCAATAAATTTTACTAGTTGTTCTGCTGATTTAGGGTCTTGGTTCATTGGAATTCTCCAGCTTAAATCTGATCTGTCAAGCTCGAAATAGATTACTGCTTCTTCAGAAATAAGAACTTCTTTAACGTAACCATGATTGGCAAAAAGAGCATTTGTGCCAGTTCCAGGTGCTGCTTGAGATGCTAATTCTGGATTAACAATAGTTCTTTCGCTGGTATAAATGATGCCGTCAGCAAATTTGATTTGAGTCATTTCTGCTGATTTCTTTTTCAACTGAGCTTTGGCATTACCATATAATACCGAGCTGTTGAATTTTGGGTCGTAATCAAAAGTTTCAGTGTAACTGAATGATCCTCCTGTTTTTTTATTAATAACAGTACCTTCTCCTTCTGCTTTTTCACCTTTTAATTTAATGGATTTAAGTTCGATGCTTCCTTTGTCCGATTGAAGAACAGGAACTATTTCCATCATTGCTTTTTTGTGGAAATATTTTGGTGGGATTTTACCATTAATGCTTACTTGAACTTTTCCTCCATTGGTTTCAAGCATTTCAGGTTTTACTTCATACTTTACTTCTGGATAGTTTTTGATCATTTTTTTTAAACCACAACCAGAAAATACAAAGGCTGAAAGTATGAATAAGACAATAAGATTAAGATGTGATCTCTTCATTTTGATTATTTTTTTAGTTTATATAATATTCTATTTGTAATAAAAAGTTCGGCAAAGATATATATATTTTTTTTAAGTGCCAATAAATTATTCAATTTCAGGGTCTTCATTTTCAATATTAGTATCATAAAAATTTGAAAAATCAGGACTTAAATTAATTTCATCTTTAATAACAAATCCATTTGGATAATCTGCTTGAATTTGTCGCAAAAAACCTCTGGCTTGGTGACGAGTTCTAAAATCACCGACTCTAATTCTGAAGTTCGGTTCACGAAAAGTTAAATAGCTCGGAATTCCGTGATATTTTGATCTAAATTTTGATTGTGTTGTTTCGGCAGCATTTCTTGAATTATTTCCAGAATCGAAAAATATTTGGACTCTAAATCCTGAAATAGATTTGACTTTTTCGTTTGCCTGAATGTATTTTGTTGTTAATTCTTTAATTCCTGCCTCTTTTTGAACATTAATTTCTTGTGCTTTAATAAATGATGGAAATATCCAAACAAGGATTAAAAACATGGAGTAAAGAATTGAAGTACAAAATAATTTCATTTTTTATTCTTTAATGGATAATACGGGCACGGAGCATTGGTTTATTAATTGTTGAGCTTCTTGACTAATCATGGACGAAACATCGCTTGCTTTATTCTCTGTCATAATAGCTAACAAATCTATATTCGATTTGTTTATAAAATCTAAAATATCTGCTGTAATATTTGAAGTATTAACACTGTCTTGGTATACGGTGATGCCTTCTTCTTTTATACGATTGTAGGCTGAAGTTGTAGCTAAGTCGGCCTTTCGGTTAATTGTTTTAAGAGGTGTCGAATACAATGTCAATATTTGGATTTCTGCTTTAAATGTTTTTGCAAATTCTATAACCAATCCTAGTTTGTCAAGCGTATGCGGAGTATGATCTATGGGAGTAAGTATTTTTGTGATGCCTTTTTCTGAAAAAGAATAATTGGGTCGAATGGAAATAACGGGACATTGTGCCGTCGAAACAATACGATATGCGTTGCTGCCAATCCAATAATCTTCAAAACCTGAACCACCATGAGTGCCCAAAACAATTAAATCAAATCCTATTGTTTGAGCATATTGAGCAATCTCTTTGTACACTTTCCCGCTTCTGATGGCTGATTGCATTTCGATGCCTGGAAATTCTTTGCGTATTTTATCCAAATGAATATTAAGATTTCTTTTTGCATCTTTTTTATATTCGTTGATAATAACTTCTCCATGTAAATCTAACGAAGAACTATTATCAATCCATAAGGAAGTAATGCTTGTGTTTAGTTCCGTAGCTAAGGTAGCAGCGTATTTTAAGGCATGTTCAGATCCATTTGAAAAATCGGTAGGTGTTAGTATTTGCTTCATTGCTGTTATTATTATCGTATGAATTTTATGGCTAAATTAATAAAAATATCAATGTTGAAAACAGTTTATTTAAAAAACAAATAGAAAGCTGTATTTATTGATGTTTTTCATTCTGAATAAAAATTGTTTTGAGCTTAAAAAACCGAAAAATGTATACTTTTGCCGAATGATGAAGCGACTTTTAAACTTAAATTTTGAATCTTTTGCTGAACGTAAGGTTTATCGACTTCATATGCTCTATTCAATTATTGATGGAATTATACTTGGGGTGTTGGCTCTAAATGAATTTGTTTTTCTGAAAAGTCTTAAAGGAACAAGCTTTCAAGTTGGATTTTTATTTCAATTTAGTGTCATCGTATTGGTCTCTTCGGTGGCTCTAAATGAATTTGTCAACCGCACCAAAGACAAGAAAAAAATGATTCGAATTTTAGCATTGGCCACTCGCTTGCCGCTGATGTTGATTGCTTTTTTTCCGTCAGATAACAATTTGATGTACGGAAATACCATGTGTCATTGGGTTTTTTTGAGTGTGTTTTTTATTTATTTTAGTGCCAATCCTATTATTTATCCGGTTATTAATCAAATGCTTAGAAAATCTTATTCTCGTGAGAATTTTGGTAGATATTATAGTCATGCTGCTTCGGCAAATAAATTTGTGATGATGATTGTCACTTTTGCATATGGTTTGCTTCTCGATAATTATTTAAATTCATATCTTTTTGTATTTCCCATTATTTCATTGTTGGGAATTTTAGCTTTTTTTGTGTTGACTAAAATTCCTTTTTCTTTCGAAGATATTTCTATTTCTAATAATTCATGGTATCAATCTGTGAAAGATTCTATTAAGCAAATGAATTTTACATTGCGAACCAACAAAGCTTTTAAGGATTTTGAAATGGGATTTATGTTTTATGGTTTTGCTTTTATGGGAACCGTTGGAGTGATTGCCATTTATTTTGACAGAGCTTTAGAATTAAATTATTCAAGTGTTGCTTTTTATAAAAATTCATATAATCTTATTGCTATCGTTTTATTGCCCTTTTTAGGAAAATTGATTGGACGAATTGATCCTCGAACTTTTTCGATGGTTACATATCTTGGTTTGGCGGGTTATGTTCTTTTTATTGGATTAACTGATTTTTTTCCATTTTATGTAGAATTTTGGGGCATAAAATTATATTTTACTTTGCTTATAGCAGTTCTTTCCAATGGTTTTTTTGCCGCCACTATGGCTTTGCTTTGGTATATTGGTTCGGCCTATTTTTGCAAACCCGAAGAAGCCGCCGATTATCAAGCCATACACTTAACCCTCACTGGATTGCGTTCCTTTTTTGCTCCTTTGATTGGAATTGTGCTTTATGAATGGTTCGGTTTTTTTATTACCTTTATGATTGGTTTTGCAATGCTTATTATCGCCGTGGGCATTAATTTTTGGTCATTAAAATTAAAACGTTAATCTATTTTTGAAATGGTCGTTCTTGATAAAATATCGGTTTCCTTTGATGGAGTAAAAATAATTGAAAATTTTTCGATGAATGTTAAACCGGGTCAGAAAGTAGTAATTTCGGGACCATCGGGCATCGGAAAATCAACCATTTTGAATTCTATATTGGGTTTTGTCGAAATTCAAAGTGGTTCTATCGAAATTGATAAAATACTTCTTTCGGCTTCCACCATCAAACAAATTAGATCAAAAACAGCTTGGCTTCCGCAAGATCTCTATTTCAAACTGGATTCGGCCGAAGAGCTCTTGCTTTTCCCATTTTCTTTTGCCAAAAACAAAAGTCACAAGCCCACTGAAAATGAAATATCCGAAATGCTCGAAAATCTCCAACTTCAACAAAACATTTTGTCGAAAAAACTGGATGAAATTTCGGGAGGACAAAAACAAAGACTTGCTCTGGCTTCGCAATTACTTTTGAAAAAAACACTGCTTTTGCTCGACGAACCCACTTCTGCCCTTGACAATGAAGCTCAAAATGCTGTGATTAAAATGCTTCGCAAAAAACCTGAACTGACCGTTGTTTCGGTTTCGCACAACTCTAATTGGAACAAACATATGGATGCGATTATTGAACTAAAAATACAATCATGAATGTTGCACAAGATATTGGGTGGCTAGATTTATCATTGGGATATCTATTGCTAATAGTGCCTCTTTATTTTTTTTATAAATACAAAACGAACCTAACAAAACCAACCCTGATTGCTGTTGTCCGAATGACGCTTCAATTGCTATTTGTAGGCGTTTATTTGGATGTTATTTTTACCTACAACAATCCATATTTCAATATTTTGTGGGTCGTTATTATGATTTTTATTGCAGCTTTTACCACCGTAAAAAGAAGTGGTTTGAGACGAAAAATATTTTTAATTCCTGTTTTAATATCCTTGATTATCAGTATTTTAATTGTAGATTTCTATTTTTTAGGTTTTATTTTGGGAATGGATTTCATTTTAGAAGCACGTTATCTAATTCCCATCACTGGTATGCTCATTGGCAATTGTTTGTCAAACAATATTATTGCACTCAATTCATTTTACGATCATTTGTCCAAAGAACAGCTGCTCTATCAATATTCCATTGCAAATGGTGCAACCCAAGCCGAAGCTTTGCAAATTTTTTTTCGTCAAGCATTACAAAAATCGCTAAATCCACTGATTGCAACAACGGCAGTTGTGGGTTTGATTTCGTTGCCTGGAATGATGACCGGACAAATATTGGGCGGGAGCAATCCAATGGTGGCTATTAAATATCAAATTTTGATAATGATTACAATTTTAGTTTCAACAATGATAACGGTGATTTTATCTATAAAAATTTCAAATAAATTTGTTTTTACCTCTTTTGATATTCCCAAAAAAGAGATTCGAAGAAAGACTTCAAAAGGATAACAAGAGGGGGGCTAAAAATTATATTTTTTTAGCCGAAAAGAATTTTAAAACCTCAGTTTATCTAAGTAAATGAGATATGCTGAGCCAGACGAAGCAAGGATTTTAAAATTAGAATTCAACGACAAAAAAGCGATTATTAGAAGTCTCGATAATAATTTCTATATTTGTTCCCTTATTAATGAACATAAAACAGCATGAAAGCATATGTATTTCCCGGACAGGGAGCTCAATTTGTAGGAATGGGCAAGTCAATTTATGAGAACTATCCTGAAATTAAAGTAATGTTTGAAAAGGCGAATGAAATTTTGGGATTTCGTATTACCGATTTAATGTTTGAAGGAACAGATGAAGATTTGCGTCAAACAAAAGTCACGCAACCTGCCATTTTTCTTCATTCTGTACTTTTGGCAAAATCTTTGGGCGACGATTTTAAACCCGAAATGGTAGCTGGTCATTCTTTGGGTGAATTTTCAGCTTTGGTAGCGGCGGGTGCACTTTCGTTTGAAAATGGTTTGAAATTGGTTTATCGTCGTGCTTTGGCAATGCAAAAAGCCTGTGAAATTGAGCCTTCAACAATGGCTGCTATTTTGGGTTTGGAAGATTCTGTGGTGGAAAAAGTATTGGATAGTATTTCAGAAGTTGTGGTTGCTGCAAATTATAACAGCCCCGGTCAGCTTGTCATTTCTGGTAGCATCGAAGGAATTAATATCGCTTGCGAAAAACTAAAAGAAGCGGGTGCCAAAAGAGCTTTGCCATTGAAAGTTGGAGGTGCTTTTCATTCTCCATTAATGAATCCGGCAAAAGAGGAATTGGCTGAAGCTATAAATTCGACTCATTTTAATAAACCAATTTGCCCGATTTATCAAAATGTAACTGCAAAACCGACCAACGATCCTGAAAAAATTAAAACAAATTTAATTGCGCAACTCACCTCTCCCGTAAAATGGACGCAAATTGTCCAAAATATGGCCGCAGATGGTTTAAGCCAATGTGTTGAATTAGGACCTGGAAGTGTTTTGCAAGGATTGGTGAAAAAAATAGCACCACAAGTAGAAGTTAGTGGTATTCAATAATATATTATTTTAAACGCCAAATGTTTTTAAAATACTCGGGGTTTAAAGTGTGTAAAATGTAATTTATAGTAGAAAAGAAAAATTATTTTGTAAAAACATTTCAGTGTTTCGTATATTGTTATAAATTTGCAGATTAATTTTATATATAAAAAAATAAATAATATGGCAGTAATTGGAAGAATTCGGAAGCACTCAACATTTTTACTTATTGTGATTGGACTTGCATTATTCGCTTTTATCATGGGCGA
>JAQUHH010000339.1 GCA_028683685.1 Bacteroidales bacterium | reverse complement strand
ACCTTCCAGCAGTTGTTAATAAACTTCCAGATGATTTTTTAGAACAATTTGAACCCATCCTTAAAAATTTAAAATCAATAGAACTCACAGGTGGAGATCCACTCTTAATCAAAACATATTATGAATTACTTCATCTTGCAGAAAGCATTAATCCCCTCATTGATGTATTAATTACTACCAATGCTAATACCTTTACAAAAGAGACAGAAGATCTATTAAACAGAAAAATGAAGTTAAGTTTTAATGTTAGTGTTGATTCTTTAAACGAAGATACATATTCAAAAATTCGCTGTAATGGATCCCTAAAAACAGCACTCAAAAACATCGATCGTTTTAAAGAATACACACAAAAACACAATACTTCATTAGGTTTTTTAGTTTGTCCTTTAAAATATAATTGGAAAGAATTACCTGATTTTGTGGGTTTTGCTAATAAACATGGTGCAAGTCTAAGTTACCATGTTGTTTTTAAGCCAGCAGAACATGCATTATGGTCATTTTCGTCAGTCGAATTAGAAAAAATTCTAAAACATCTTAATTCATTTCAATTTACCAGTGATAATTTTATCGGAAATATCAATGTTCGAAGTTATAACTCTCTGGTTCATCTTATTGAGTCATGGTATAAAAAAGCTATTGTACGAGAACAAAAACAGGTGGAAACCCTTCAGAAAATCAAAACCGACATTCAATCTGCTAAAAACACCTTGTTCCAAAATGTGAAAAGCTCATCCATTATAGAAAAAATTGAAACTTCAATTTCTAAAACAAAAATCAGTGAGCATCCTGATTTAATATACATCGCTTTATCAAAAAAAGATAAAAAAGAACTTGTTGAAGGCATAAATACCCTATCGGATATGGAATTGATTGAAAAATTAAAACTGTATTACAGTGAAATCTATTCTTCCTATTTTTACACTATACAATTTAGCGATAACGATAAATATCAAAATAATTTATTGCCATGATAAAAACTGCATTTGTATATGTTGTATGTGGCGATAATAAACACATCGAAACCTTGAATGTATCGTTGCAGTATTTGAAAAAATTCAGCACATCCGAAATAATTGTCATCACCGATAGTTCAAGAAATAATATTACAATTAATCACAATATCATTATTGATATAAAAACAGATGAAAGATTAAACCATCACCAAGCATCCATTTACTTAAAAACTTCCATACATCGATATTTAAACCTCAACGAATATTTATATTGCTATATTGACACAGATGTTTTGGCCATTTCG
This sequence comes from Bacteroidales bacterium, assembly GCA_028683685.1. Taxonomy (GTDB): domain Bacteria; phylum Bacteroidota; class Bacteroidia; order Bacteroidales; family WCHB1-69; genus JAQUGA01. The sequence goes on along the minus strand of JAQUHH010000339.1, from coordinate 1,348 downwards.
GATGATATAGATTTGATTTTTAAAGAAAAATTTGATATAATTGGATTCTGTCCCGACAATATTAGTATAGATTACTTTAGTCCGTATGCTATGAATTGTAACTGTATTGATATTTACCAAAAACAAAAAGAGCAATTAGACCATAGCATTCATGAATACTGGAAACTTCACAAACAATGGGAAAAAGAGACAAATACCCCAGAAGGGAAACAACTCAAACAAAAATTAAACAACATAAAAACTCAAAAACTCAAAAACATTCTGTCTCTCATTAGTTTTACTTTTCAAAACACAATGCCTTTTCTTTCTACAATCCATATAGGGAAATACAAACAAGATAAAAAAAACAGAGCATGGTATAATTCAAAAGGCGAAAAAATACTTTTCCCGATTGAGAAGTACGAAAACTATGTAAGTTGTAAAACGGGTTATAAATATCAAGCAGAAGGAAATTATTGGTCATTTTTGAATTCAAAATTTGATGTAACAAAACCCAGATGTACGCATCTACACGAAGCTATAGCCAATTTGTTTGCACTAAAAATAAATCCCGAAAACTGGCAACATCCCAATGGCGGAGTTTTTTTATTTAACGAATCCTCCGTAAAGTTTTTAGAACATTGGCATCAAATTACTTTAGAAATATTCGACAAGCCTGCATGGAAAACCAGAGACCAAGGAACATTGGCAAGCACAATTTGGAAATTCAATTTACAAAAGAACAACTTACTGCCCGATAAATACAATTATATAATTGATTACTTTTGTGATGATATTAAATACGATACAAAACGAGGGTTTTCGAAAAATAATTTCAAAACAGCTATACATCCTAAAATGATTCATGTTTTTCATCGTTTTGGAGATACAAACTGGGATATTTGGAATACAATCAAAAGCTTTATTGAACAATAATATGAAAACAAACATTGAAAATTTAATCGTTAAAAGCATTCAATTATCCAATCGAATCCGAAGTCCTTTTTATATAACACATAATAAGAGCAACAAAAACGCTCTTGAGGGTGCACTTCTTTCGACATACAACAAACAACGACCATTTGGTCCATTGCCAAAACTATGTTATGCACCATGGAATAACATTTTTTTCAATACTCATGGAAAAGCAATTGTATGTTGCAAAAACACAAAAATAATTTTAGGAACATATCCAGAAAACAGCATACATGATATTTGGTTTGGAGAGAAAATTCAATTATTACGAGAAAAAATTTTACAAAATGATTTAAGCTTGGGCTGCTACAAATGTCATGAAGCAATCAAACAAAATAATATCAGCTCAATGACTTCTGTTTATTATGATAAATACGGAATGATGTTTCCCAAA
>JAQUHH010000338.1 GCA_028683685.1 Bacteroidales bacterium | reverse complement strand
TTTGATTGTTATAAAAAACTCAAAAGGGGATAAGGTTTGTTCCAGAAAACTAATTATAAATTAGTTTTTATTTAATGATTATTAGAATAAAATAGGCTTAATAGCTAAAATTCTATTTCTAACCGCTACTTTCCAATACAAAAACGGCTAAAAATAGCATCTAAAACGTCGTTTGAGGTCACTTCGCCAGTAATACTACCAATGTGATATAAACAATCTTTAACGTCAATAGCGATTAAATCAGTAGGGATTTTATTTTTAAAAGCTTCAAAAATATTTTCAATGGCTTGTTCGGCTTTTTGAAGTGATTCAAAATGTCGAATATTGGTAAGCACCGTATTTTCTGAATTAATGTCCATTTTGGCAGAATTTACCAATATATCTTTTAATTCTTGAATATTTTCTTTGCGTTTTGCCGACATAAAAATAGTTTCAATATTGACAAAATCTTTGAAATGAGAAGGAGTTTGGTTTAATAAATCAATTTTATTGGCAATTACGATAAACTTTTTATCAGGATTGCTAATGTTTTGTCTGAAATCCGATAACTCTTCAGAAATTTCATCAAAGCTTGTTTTATTAATATCAACAATATAGAGAACGATGTCAGCTTGTTCAATCTTTTTATAGGTAATATCAATTCCCAAATTTTCAATGGTATCATCAGTTTTGCGAAGACCGGCCGTATCAATAAATCGGAAACTGATGCCGTTCATAATCACCACATCTTCTAAAGCATCGCGAGTAGTGCCAGGAATATTGGAAACAATTGCTCTCTCTTCGTTGAGCAGGGCATTTAACAAAGTTGATTTCCCTACATTTGGCTTTCCTACAATAGCTACAGGAATACCGTTTTTAATAACATTTCCCAAACTAAAAGATTCTTTCAGTTTTAATAATTCAGATTTTATATTTTTTAAAACATTTGTCATTTGGGTACGGTCTGCAAACTCGATGTCTTCTTCGCTAAAATCAAGTTCAAGCTCAATCAGAGCTGAGAAATCAATAAGTTGCGTACGAAGTTTTTGCAAATCGCTCGAAAAACCACCACGCATTTGATTCATAGCAACATTATGAGCTGCCTGCGTATTGGATGCAATAATATCTGCTACCGCTTCTGCCTGAAGTAAGTCCATTTTGCCATTTGCAAAAGCTCGCATCGTAAATTCACCTGCTTTGGCCAATCGAATATCGTGTTTCAAAAGCAGTTCTAAAATTGTTTTTTGGATGTAATATGAGCCATGACAGTAAATTTCAACGCTATCTTCACCTGTGTAGGAGTGAGGACTTCTAAACCAAGCCAACAAGCATTCATCAATAATATCATTCTCATCCTTGATTTGAACAAATTCAAGACCTCTATTCAAATGACCTTCCAATGCTTTAGAAAGTTTTTTTGAAAAACTGATTTTTTTTGCTGCTTCAAAAGATTTTTCACCTGAAATACGAATAATAGCAATGGCTCCCGTACCGTTGGGTGTGGCTATGGAACAAATGGTTTCTGAATGCATCATGATATTTTGGACTTTTAATAAATTTAACAACAAAATTGATTATTTCTCTTTTATTTTGCACTGAGCATATTTGTACAATTTCATTATACGAAAAAATGCTATATTTGGATACAATAATAACTAAAAAAACATACAGTGAACTTCGAACTTCCTGATTCTGCATATTTTTTTCTATTTCTAATCATTTCGGTGGGCTTGATTATTGGACGTTTGAAAATAAAGTCTATTTCATTGGATTTCTCTGCTGTCATTTTTGTAGCCCTTATTTTAGGACATTTTGGAGTGGAAATTCCAAAAATTATTCAAGATTTGGGCTTGCTGTTTTTTATCTTCACTATTGGTATTCAAGCAGGACCGGGTTTTATTCAGTCACTAAAATATAATGGATTGAAATATATTGGATTAGTATTGATTATTGTAAGCATTGGTTTAATATCAAGTATTTTTTCAATTTACTTTTTAGATATAGATGTATCATTAATGACAGGTATTTTTAATGGAGCTTTAACCAGTACTCCTGGATTGGCAGCTGCCATCGAAGCTACCCATTCTCCAAATGCGGCTATTGGTTATGGAATTGCCTATCCAGTAGGGGTTATTGGTGTTGTGTTGTTTGTATCACTAATCCCTAAAATTTTCAAAATTGACTTAAAAAAAGCAGAATTAGAGTATGAATTAAACATGAAAATGTCGCATCCAAATATTGTAACTCGACATTTTTCCGTTACCAATACCGAAGTTCTCAATAAGCCTTTTGTAGAATTAAAAAAACATCGTCCTTCTATGCATTGCAATGCTGTTAGCATATACAGAAGTGGAAAAACGATTATCCCAAATAAAAATCTACGATTACAAATAGGTGATGTAATCACAGTTATTGGTAGAGAAGAAGAAATGATTGAGGTGGAAAAATTTATTGGCTCCGAAACTCAAAAAGCACCGCTCAAAGCTGGGAAGCAAGATGTTCAATGGCTTTTGGTAACCAATAAAACAATCATTAATAAAACTATCGAATCACTTCATTTTTTTGAAAATTTTAATGCTTCTATTGCCATTTTACGTAGAAGTGGAATTGATATTACTCCAGATCCAAATACTCACC
>JAQUHH010000058.1 GCA_028683685.1 Bacteroidales bacterium | reverse complement strand
TATTCGAGCATTGCTCCGCCACCCGTAGAGACATAAGATATTTGGTCTGCCAAATTATACATATTAATGGCAGCAACCGAATCACCACCTCCAATAAGCGTGTATGATCCACTAATAGAAGCACTAGAAATGGCAATGGCCATTGCTTTGGTTCCTTGTTTGAAATTGGGAAGTTCAAAAACACCCATGGGGCCATTCCAAAGAATAGTTTCTGACTTATTTATAACTTCAGCATATCTACGACGCGTTTTTTTGCCAATATCCAAGCCCATCCAGCCGTTAAGAATATTATCTGCATCCATAATTTTAATTTCGGCTTCGTTGGAAAATCCATCCGCAGCAATAACATCCGTTGGAAAAAGAATATTTACTCCTTTTAGCATTGCTTCTTGAACAATATTTTTAGCATCTTCAATTTTATCATCTTCACACAGCGAATCTCCAACTTTTCCTCCAAGTGCCTTTATAAAAGTAAAAGCCATACCACCGCCAATAATTAAATTGTCAACTTTATTCAAGATATTTCTTATAATATTAATTTTTGAACTAATTTTTGCTCCTCCAATAATAGCAGTAAAAGGAGATTTTGCTCCTTTTAGAATATAATTAAGATTTTTTATTTCGCTATCCATCAAAAGACCTGCGTATTTTTCGTTTGGAAAATACTTAGCAATCACAGCAGTAGACATGTGATTTCTATGAGCAGTTGCAAAAGCATCATTTACGTAACAATCAGCCAAGTCCGCAATCCTTTTCGCAAACGCCTCATCTCCAGCTTCTTCTTCAGGATAAAATCGCATATTTTCCAACAAAGCTACTTCTCCGGGCTTTAAATCCGCAGCCGTTTGCTCTGTTTTTTCGCCAAATAAATCTCGAGTAAAAATCACTTTGCGGTTTAAATGCTTTGACAAAGACGGAACAATCGGAGTTAATGAGTAATCGTCCTCGTAACCTCCTTTAGGACGTCCCAAATGGGACATTAAAATAACCGAACCACCATCGTCTAGTATTTTATTAATGGTTGGAATCGATTCTCTAATACGCGTTTCATCCGTAACCTGACGATTGTGATTTAATGGAGCATTAAAGTCAACTCTAACTAAAACCTTTTTTCCTTTAAAGTTTACATCGGCAACTGTTTTCATATAATTTTGTTATAAATTGTTTTCAGCCTTTTGATACCTAATATTCGAGGAGCATTTCTTTTTTACAAAATTATTAAAATTTCCCTACCAAAAAGGACTTTGCGAAATTAGTTTCTCCATTTCTTGTTAAATTGATTCTTTCGTAATAAAAGCCTGTAAAATAAATGGATTCAAATTCAATGACATGCATCCTGAAATCATACTGTCTTTATAAAATACTCATTAAACAGACATTAGGTAAATGGAATTTGCACCGAGACGAATCATCTTTTATTATGATTTTACACGAACCAAAATCTTTTCTGCAATTTTCAAAGCCGTAGTCAGGGTTGACAAATCTTCAAACAACTCTCCATTGGCGCCAGAATAGTGACCGTGACCGATGGCTTTTAGTTGAACTGGGTGATCGGGAGAATCGGTATTTATGCTGGCTCGATACACCAAGGAAGGCTGACTTGATGTTTTGTATTCTTTATCATCTGGAAATTTATTATTGGTCCAATACTCATTCCAGTCCCAAGATTGATTAATCTCAAACAAAATATGGAATTGTTTGGGGTATATTTTAGTGGTTTTAGCATTGAGTACAAAATTGCTTTTAGGAGTAGCGCTGGTAATTGCATCGGGCATTGGAGTCGAATAACTGGGAATGTATAAACCATCCTCTTCTTTGACGCCTCTTTTATGTGCCCAGTAGGGAAGTGTAGCTGGACGACGCATTGGTCCGGGCATCCATTTTCCAGTTTTTTTATCCCCGTGAATATATATTCCTTTTGCAATGGATTCGGCAATGTAGAGAGTTTCGATGTATTTTCCATCCAAATCTTCGCTCCAAACAGCCATAAGTGGATGATTGTGTTCTTTTCCTTTAAAGAATTCCAACACAATCAGAAAATTATCTGAATTTGGATTTGTATTAATTACGGTGGGAATTTCAAGAATTTTCGAACTTCGTCCTGCCCCAGAACAAGAGGAAAATATAATGATGGAAGACAATAATACCAAAACAGAAATCATGGATAAAAAACCGTACTCTTTTATTTTTAGGAAGAATATTTTCATAGCAAGTAATTTTAAAAATCAATAATTTACAAATTAAAATTCAATTATTATGCCTACAGATGGAAGAACCGAAGCTCCCACATTTCCTTCCAAGGGCCTCAAACGATAGCGCTGATCAACAATTGGGTCGCTTGGATTTTCAACGATGGCTTGTCCGTTCATATCACGATCAACAATATAAATAGGAGGTGTATCTGCAACGAAGGCATACAAATTTTGAATATCTATATAAAACAACATGGTGAGTTTTTTTAGGTAAAATGCCTTATCCACTCTCAAATCAAGCTGATGATATGATTTTAAACGGACTTGATTAAATCTATTGTTATCGGGCAAAGCTCTTCCTGTAACATCCCAAACTCTTCGGTAGGATGAATTTAATATATCATCAGGAGTATAGGGAGCACCGCCTGAGAAACGCCATTTTAGTCCCACATTCCAGTTTTTCGCAAAAGAACGGCTCACAATTGCATTAAACAAATGCACGTTGTCCCATGAAGAAGCGATGTATTTTTCATCTTTTCCCGTAAACTCACTGCGAACAAATGTATACGAGAACGTAAAATCAAAATTGTGACCCATTTTGCGCTGTGCAAACAACTCCAACCCGTATGCCCTACCCTTTGAGGTAGAACTCACGGCTTCATCCCCAATAACGCCAAAATCAGCTCCTTTGCTTGCCAAAGAGATGGAATCGCGAATTGAAAAAGGATAATTATCATACCATTTATAAAATGTTTCAACACTTAATTTTGTATTTTTATCAAGAAAATGTTCAACTCCTACAACAGCGTGGTCTGCTCGAACAAACTTTAAATCATTTTCTTTATTTGCTAGTTTTCCATCTGAAGATCGAAATCCCAAAGTGGTATAAGTCGGGGACTGAAAATAGCGAGCTACGCTGGCATTCAAGTGGGTATTGTTTGCTAACTTATAGGAGGCAGATAATCGGGGAGAAATTTGATTAAGCAAATTCGACATATTTGCATTATAATTGTTGGCATCAATTCGCAAACCTCCAGAAAGAGTCAGTTTTTCAAAATATGTTTTGGTAATTTGGGCAAAAAGACTCCATTTATAGACTTCTAAAAATGAAGAATAATCTATTAAACGTTCTGTATTTCCAACAAAAAGGCGTTGTTTGGTATCATTATAATATTTGGCATATTCGCCCCCCAAGCCGCTGGTAATTCTATATCCATTGACATTGCGAACATCTTCAAAACGAAATTTATTTTCAACTTCTTGCGAAACATAATCCAGAATTTTAACCTGAGAATCATCATTATTAGGGTATTTATACTGTTCATTGTTCAAAAAATTCCGGCTCAATATCCAATTTTGATAACCATTTTTAGAAAAATGTTTATACACAACACCAAAAGTGTAATTCCATTGTTCATTTACGGGCAAATATCCCAACACATGTTTTTGATATTCATTTGGGTTTTTCAATCCAGTATTTAAAGAAAACTGATCTAAAGCACCAATACTAATAATATTTATCTGATTTTTATCATCAATTTTATGCGTGAGTTTGAATTGATAATCATCATAAATTGGCAAAAATGGCAAACCAATAATCCCAAATAAAAACTGCAAATAAGATCTTCGGTACGACAATAAAAAACTGGTTTTAGAATTAATGGGACCGTCCATCGTCAAGGCCAAATCGGAAGCACCAATGGCACCTTTAAAACGTAATTTTTCCTTATTCCCCTCTACTTGTTTCATATTGAGAACCGAACTAAGAGCATTTCCTCTATTGACGGGAAAAGCAGAAGAATAAAAATCGATTTCTCTAACAAAATCAATATTTACAATGCCCACCGGACCGCCTGAAGCTCCTTGCGTAGCAAAGTGATTAAGATTGGGAATTTCAATATCGTCCAAATAAAACTTATTTTCGGTGGAACCTCCACCACGAACAATGACATCGTTTCGGAAAGAAACTCCAGAAGCCACTCCTGGCAATGCTTGTATCACTCTGGAAACATCACGATTGCCACCTGGGCTGCGTTCCAATTCGGACACTCCCAATGTTTTGACAGACACCGGACTTTCGGCAAAACTTTTAAAAGCATCTGCCTTAACTTCCACTGTTTCTAACTGAATACCAACCTCTTTCATACCAATATTAACATTGGATGCTCGAGCATTGGTAACTAAAAACTCTTCGGTTGTGCGGCGTTCAAAACCCAAAGAAACGGCAGTCAATTTGATATAGCCAGGATTTATTCCTGTAAAAATAAAATTTCCGTCAAAATCGGAAGTGGAGCCAATGCTTGTTCCATTAATTATTATATTAGTAAAAGGCATGGGTTCGTTGTTTTTTTCGTTAAAAACTCGCCCTTTAATCACTCCAGTTTGAGAAAAACCAATAAATGGTATAACTAGAAATAAGAACAATACAGCAAAGATTTGTTTTTTCATTTATTTATTCAATCGTTTTATATGAATTTGAGATTGTTACAACATAACTTCTAAACATAACATATACGAAAATGTTTAATTGAATAAAAAATCTCAATAATGAACAATAATGAACAAAACACAACCAACAGCGTTTGTTGTATTGAAATTCAAAAAACTAAAAACATGAATTGTAACCTTATTGAATAGAAAACGTAAAATGTGATTGTTTGATATATATATATCAACAACAAATTGTTTAAAAATAAAACAAATAAGCAAATCAGATTCGTAAAAAATCAATATGTTTGCAAAATATTTTGAAGTCTAAATAATACAAACTAAAAATTATCATTATGAAAAAACTAATTTCATTTGTTTTTGTAGCTGTAATGTTCTTAAACATTGCGAATGCTCAAGAATTAGTATCAAAAAAGGGATTTATAATACTTCCAGAAGCAGGCGATATTGTGCTTGGTTTTGATGCAGTTCCCCTTGCAGATTTAGCGTTAAATTTTGCCAACATCATGGTTAATACTGGACAAACAGCAGGACATCCTGGCTACGTTGGTGGATTCAACCAAGTTATTGTTGGAAAATATTTCATGACCGAATCCATGGCGATTCGTGCAAAAATTGGCATTAATACCAATCGCACTTCTGCAACTACTTATTTTGATGATCCAGCAGACGTATTAGCATATCCAGCAGACCCAGACCAATGGGGTGAGTTAAAAGATGTTGCCATCTCTACTTCAAGAGATATCATCTTAGCTGGTGGTCTTGAATTCCGTCGTGGTCACAACAGACTACAAGGTTTCTACGGTGCCGAAGCATTACTTGGCTTATCAAATTCTGGAACCAGTAACAAATATGACATTGAAATGAATCAAGAAACTGTTGTTACAAATGGTTGGGTAGCTCCTGTTCGTACTTTATCAACAAGTACAGGAAACGCAATAAGTTTTGGTGTTCGCGGTTTTGTAGGTGTTGAATATTTCTTTGCTCCTAAAATGTCCATTGGTGGAGAATTTGGTTGGGGACTAGGCATTAAAACTACTCCAAGAGGAAATGTAAAAACTGAAACTTGGGTTGTTGCTGACAGCAAAGTAAAAGAAGAAACTACAAAAGGTCTTTCAAAAGGATCAAGCATGGGATGGCAAGTAGATAATGGTTTTGGTCAAAACCTACTTCCTACAGCAGCTTTAACTGTTAACTTCCATTTCTAAAGAAATAAATAGAAGTACTTTAATTAAAGTACTAAATAAAAAAAGTTCGGCATAATGCCGAACTTTTTTTATTTAATGTCTGCAAGAACCGAGTGTTCAAGCTCAGTGCATCGTAGCGAAGCTAAAACGCCAACTTTTTCGCTGCTGCGAAAGTATTTCGGCACCGCTCAATATTTAAAATGTAATTTATTCTGAATTTTAAAAAAAACACCACAAAATTATACTACTTTTGAAATAAGAAAAAACAACTCTTCATTACACATCTAAAATAGCATGGAAAATCTAAAAATCGGAACAGAAGGCTATCTTGAAAAAATAGTTGAAAACAAAGACACTGCAATTTCTTATGGTTCGGGTTTGATTGAAGTTTTTGCTACGCCTGCCATGATTGGCTTGATGGAAATGACGGCTCAACTTAGTGTTCAAAAACTATTGTCCGAAGGCTACACAACAGTGGGCACCGAAGTCAATATTAAACATATAAAAGCCAGCCCTATTGGAGAAAAAGTGTATGCCAAAACTGTTTTGTTGGAAATAGATGGAAAGAAACTTGTTTTTGAAGTCTCAGCATTCGACACCAAAGCACAAATTGGATTGGGAACGCACACTCGTTTTATCATTCATAAAGAACGTTTTATGGAAAAAATAAAGTCGCTATAATGAGCCTTTTTAAAACTCTTTTTGTTGAAATAATTTTACCTTTGCCCATCAAGGGAACCTTTACGTATAGAGTTCCTCAGGAACTTATTGAATATCTCGAAATTGGTCGCAGAGCTGTAGTTCCATTTGGAAGATCAAAAATATATTCAGGAATTATTGCTGAGATTCACGAAAAAATGCCTGAGAAATATGAAGTAAAATATATTTTTGATATCATTGACGAAAAAGCCATAGTCACTCGGGAGCAATTACAATTTTGGAAATGGCTTTCAGAATATTACATGTGCAATTTGGGCGACATAATGCAAGCAGGTTTGCCTTCAGGGCTAAAACTAAGCAGCGAAACCATCATTAGCATCCATCCAGAATTTGATGGAGATATTAGCCAACTCAATCCCAAAGAATTAATTATTGCTGAAGCTTGCTCTGAAAACGAAGTACTCAGTTTAACAGAAATTAGCAAACTAATTGATGTTCGACAAGCAATGCCCATCATCAAAAATCTCTTACTAAAAAACGTGATTCAAATTCACGAAAAACTAGAAGACTCATATAAACCTAAAATTATACGTCAAGTTGCATTAACTGAAAAATACGCATATAACGAATTATTATTCAGCGACTTACTTGACGAGCTTAGCAAATCTAAAAGAAGCTATAAACAGATGATGGTTATAATGCACTTTTTGAAAATAACCAATGCAAATGCCCAACAAAAAGTTGATATTGCTGATTTTGACCTTGATGGCGTTTCGAAAAGCTCCCTAAAAACATTAATTGAAAAAGGCATTTTTGAAGTTCATGAAAAAATAATAAGCCGACTTGTATCCGTTTCTGAAATCCCAACTCAATCGGATATTGAATATACAGAAGCTCAACAAGAAGCGATTCGAAAAATCGAATTGGATTTTTTGGACAAAAATAAGGTTTTGTTGCATGGAATAACAGGTAGTGGGAAAACGGAAATCTATATTCACTTTATAAAAAAGACCATACAAGAGGGAAAACAAGTGCTTTTCTTACTGCCTGAAATTGCATTAACTTCGCAAATTGTAAATAGATTAAGAAGTTATTTTGGCAACAAAGTAGGAGTTTATCACTCTAAATTCAATGAATTTGAACGAGTTGATATTTGGAATGCGGTATTAAATACAAAAGAAAACAATTGCGATAAATTTTCTATTATTTTAGGAGCACGTTCTTCTATTTTTCTACCATTCAACAACTTAGGACTGATAATTATTGATGAAGAGCACGATACTTCTTACAAACAATTCGATCCTTCTCCCCGATATCAAGCCAGAGACGCTGCACTATATTTGGCAGGCATGCACGGTGCAAAAACAATTTTGGGTTCCGCCACGCCTTCTCTTGAATCATATCATATGGCAATCCAAGAAAAATATGGCTTATGTGTTCTTAATGAGCGATTTGGCAAAGCGGTTTTGCCTGAAGTAATAGTGGTTGATATGAAAGAACAACAAGTAAAAAAACTTCTTAAATCACATTATTCCTCAATTCTGCTTGAACATATTCAAACAGCCCTTGAAAAAAAGGAGCAAATTATTTTATTTCAAAACAGAAGAGGTTTTTCTGCACGCATTGAATGTGATGATTGTCACTATGTTATTCCTTGTAATTCATGCGATGTTAGCTTAACATATCACAAAAATAGCAATCTTTTGAGATGCCACTATTGTGGTTATAAAATTGAAATACCAAAATCCTGTCCCATATGTAATAGCTTGAAATTAAGCACAAAAGGCTTTGGAACTGAAAAAATTGAAGAAGAGCTACAAATCTTTTTCCCAGAAGCAAAAATTGCACGAATGGATTATGACTCAACTCGGTCGAAAAATGCCTATCAGCAGATTATTCAAGATTTTGAACAAAAAAATATTGACATTTTAGTAGGCACGCAAATGGTCACCAAAGGACTTGATTTTGATGCTGTTAGCATTGTTGGAATCATGAATGCGGATAATCTTATAAATTTTCCAGATTTTAGATCTTTTGAACGTAGTTTCCAAATGATGGCCCAAGTCAGCGGTAGAGCCGGACGAAAAGAGATTCCTGGGAAAGTAATTATTCAATCGTATAATCCCAAACACAGAATACTAGAATTGGTTTGCGAAAATAATTTCGATGCTATGTACCAAACACAAATAGCCGAAAGAGAAGCATTTCTGTATCCCCCATTTGTGAGAATGCTTAAAATCAGCATCAAACATGCTGATTTTAAAATACTTAATAGAGCAGCAGACACATTGGCAAAAATGATACATGCTGGAACTAAACTAAATATAATTGGTCCTGAATTTCCACTTATCGGTAGAATTAAAAATTTATACATCAAAGAAATCCTTCTCAAATTGCCAAAAAACAATACACAAAAAATATACAAGCAAAAAATCAATGAAATCATTGAACAATTTGAAACCATCTCGGAATATAAAGCTTGTAGAATCAACAAAGATGTTGACCCATATTAAATTTAAGCTTTAGTAAAGTATCTTAAAAATTATTTCCAATCACTTTTTTACTGCATCTGCTGTATGGATATGTCCATTCTTAAAGAATTGCAAAAAATATAATTTTTGCAATTCTTAGCTTTCCCTTTTAAGCTTTCTACTTCAAATACGTATCCAACCATTTGAAGAACTCTCTTTGCCACAAAACGGCATTCTGAGGCTTTAGGACAAAGTGTGATTCATCTGGGAAAAATAAAAATCGACTTGGAATATTTTGGATTTGGGCTGCATTAAATGCTTGCATTCCTTCGGTATATGGAATTCTAAAATCTCTGCCGCCATGGATCACCAATATTGGAGTATCCCAGTTTCCAACAAAATTGTGAGGAGAGAAATCATAACTTTTGGGACGATTCTTTTCCCAATATGCACCACCAAGATCACGATTTGCAAAGAATAATTCCTCCGTTGCACCATACCAAGATTCAAAATTAAACATGCCACAATGAGCAATAAAAGCTTTAAAACGTTTGTTGTGATTTCCGGCTAACCAATAAACAGAAAAACCGCCATAACTAGCTCCTACTGCACCTAATCTATCTTTATCGACATACGATTCTGCAGCAACATCATCGATGGCTGATAAATAGTCGAGTTGGTTTTGACCGCCATAATCCTGACTAATTTGGTCGTTCCATTCCGAACCAAAAGTGGGCAAACCCCGACGATTTGGAGCCACCACAATATAATCATGAGCCGCCATAATTTGAAAATTCCAACGATAGGAGAAAAACTGACTTACAGCACTTTGAGGTCCACCTTGAGTATATAATAAAGCAGGATATTTTTTAGAAGCATCGAAACCTGGAGGATAAATTACCCAAACCAACATATCTTTGCCATCGGTTGTTTTCACCCAACGCTCTTTTACTTCTCCCATTGTAATGGTATTTAAAAGCTCTCTATTGACAAAACTCAATTGCGTGTCAATGCCTTTTTTAATATCTATGCTAAAAATTTCTGTTGGCAAAGACATGGACATTTTACAGGCAATAAGGGTATTATTATCCGCCAGCTGAATAGAAGTGAAATCATGAACGCCTTTGGTAATTTGACGAATTTTCTTGGTTTTAATATCCAAACTATAAATTTGAAAAGTGGCTTTAATACCACTGATAAAATAAAGAGTTTTAGCATCTTGCGACCACACAAAACTTTCTGAACTTTGATCAAAATCTACTGAATAGTCAACCGCTTTTTGAGTCGCAAAATCGTAAATCATTATGCGTTTTTTGTCAGATTCAAAACCAGGGGTCTTCATACTGTTCCAAACAATGGATTTACCATCGGGTGAAAAGACTGGATCCAAATCATATCCTTTATTAAAAGAGCTAATATTGGTCGTTTTAGCCGTTTCTAAATCATAAATATAAATATCGCTATTGGTGCTAACGGCATATTCTTTCCCTTTTACTTTTTTGGAAGCATACGCCAATATTTTTCCATCACGACTCCAACTAATTTGTTCTAAACCGCCATAAGGCATTATTGGAGCGTCCCAAGGCTCATCTTTCATAATATCAATAGAAGCATCTAGTTTTCCATCACCATACGACGCAACAAAAATATGTTGGTACGAAAAATCGCTCCAAGCATCCCAATGACGATACATCAAATCATCAAAAATCATCGCTTCCGCTTTTGGAAGATCAGGATAAATATCCTGAACGGTTTTTTCCATTTTTACATCTTTTATATAGAGCACATTTTTCTGGTCAGGTGCATACATAAAAGCATTGATTCCATCAGGGATATTGCTAATTTTTGTCTTTCCACTTCCATCAGGATTCATTTCCCAAATTTGTACACTTTTGGATTCTGCTGACAAATAGCCAATTTTCTTTCCATCCGGACGCCAAATAGCGTTGAATAA
>JAQUHH010000057.1 GCA_028683685.1 Bacteroidales bacterium | reverse complement strand
ACCAGTGTACGTTATTCTCCAGTTAGGGAGAGGAATGGTAGGAAAAGTATTCAAGCCAACTTTCGATGGACTGGTACCTGAATAGGCTGCTAAAAATGCGGGAATAAGTACGTTTTGAGAATTTGGTCCATAGCCATCAGGATATCCATTTTCTGGATTTGTTCCTTCAGAATTTGGATTTTGAGCAGCCAACCGCTGGGCAATTTCTAAACGGTAGGTTTTTAAATTCTCAAAATTGTCATTTGAGTATTTTGCATCATCTTTTATAAATGCTGTATTGAGTGCAAAGTAAGAAATATTGAAACTTCCCGTAGTTTGTGGAGCGTAGTTTCCATATTCTCCTTCTGCGTTTGCTTTAATGTATGCTGAGTAATTTTCGGTGTAGGTTCTTGTCCCAGTAATGTCCAATCGGAAATCTCTAAAAGGCTCAATAGAGGCTCTTAAATTCAAATTTTGATTGTATTTTTTCATGTACTGAGAGTTGAATACGGTATCTTTAGTAATCCATTCTTTTAGAGTGGCTGTTTCTGCAATGTCCGTTTGATATCCACTCACGAATCCCCAACCGGGTGCATTATTGCTTAAATTATTTCCTAAGTATAATGGGGTATGTATAAATCCAGGAAGCATTATTCCTTGTCCCTCGGTGTAGCTTACCGAAACACTGCGAACCATCATTAAAACTTTGAGCGTATTGTCGAATGCAATTTTCGCATAGTTTGTTTTCTCTTTTGTAGAGTCGGTTTGGTTTTGAGCTATATCATCGGAATTCTTTTGAGGATTTCCACCTCTGGATGGCTGATTTCGAGTCGCTCGTTTAGGCTGATTTAGTTTTTTTAAATAAGGGATCTTATTGTATAAAGTAATCATATTTAAATTACTATTTAGCTGTTTTGTGTTCGAGTTTTCAATCACATTCCCCATTCTCTCTTGCAAAGAAAGAGGGGGAGCATCCCAACGAAAAGTACCAGAATAACGTGCACTGGCATTAATCCAATTGAACATTGGAATTTTATTTATCGGAATTTGATAATTGACATTAACTGTATGATTAAAATTATTCATACGTCCAGCTTCAAGAACATTTTGCCAAATAGTATCCCGTTTTTCTTGAGTATCAATTTGACCTTGTGGTTCATCCACTCGAGCAATAGCATTTGCTTGATAATCAAGCTTTAATGCTTGAGTAATATCAAATCTTAGAGTATAAGCTCTGCTCCAATCAAAAGTTTTCATAAAAGTCGGCTCAATAATAACTAAACCAGTACTTTTATTTCGCAATTTATTTTCGTTGTACTGACGATTCACTTCCGAGCGGAAACTCATCATTTTGGGATACAAGAAAAAGTTGAAATCTCTAATAAGAGCTAAACTTTTACTTTTGCTGATAAATGGAATTTTGGCAAATGGACGATGATTTTTAGGATTTGCATTAAAATTATAGCCCAGTCCTCCTCTATAAATCTTTTTAATATCATATTCAATATCAATATTTCGTTGTTTTGTTTCTGAATATGAATAGGTAAAATCAAGGTTTTCAATGTCATAAATTTTTGGCTTATCAGTTCCTGTTCTATCTTTACGCATATTCATGAAGTTGATGTTTTTGCGTTCGGTCAGGTCTTGTGTCATCTGTTTTACAGAATCTCTTTCCGATTTTGTTTCATACGTTTCCAAATCAGACTTCAGACGAGTATCTGGATTGAGTGGATTAAATTCCGGACTGCTCACAATTCGAGAATAGTCGATATGCATAGGAAGACGAACTCCCCATTTTTCGGGGAAGAATTTTCCAATTTCAATATTTGTAGCAATGTCATAAGAGCTGATAAATTCTTGTTGACGTTCGTTGATTTTTTTCTCAATTGAACCAAAACCGGGGGTGGATGTCATTCCGGCAATAGAAAAGTCGCCTAAGTCGGCCAAAGTGGCTCTCATTCTTCCCGTTGCAGCCCAGCCTGATTTGTTGTCAAAATCAGTTAAACGCAATTCGTTAACCCATACTTCTGCTGATTTTGGCAACATATCATCGCCGTCAGATAAGGTTCTTTTCTTGGGATTACGAATTCCAATCATAATTACGCGAACATCGCTAATATTTGGCGTTCCAACAACAACAATGCGGTTTTTGCCATCAAATTCGCTGTAAGGATTTGTCATGGAGTAGGAAACCCCGTTTCGTAAATTTATGTTGCGTTGTTGTTTGGCATCTACTAATTTTTGCAATTCAATATTCATCTCGTTTTCTTCGGGCCATATTAAATTGTCGTTTTCGGCAGTTGTGTACCAATCTGTAAACTTTAATGGCACTTCATATTCATAGAAATTCTCTGTAAAGTCGGAACCCAATCGGATAAATACCGTTAAATCATCATCTTTTACAATATCATTTTGCAATAATTTTTCAGCATGAATAAACATACGAAGGAATTTGAATCGTCGAAAATCGAAGCTGGTCGTTTTGAAAACTGCTCTTGCATCGCCGTCGAGTAAGTTGGAAACACGCATGGAGAGCGATTGCTCATTTAGTTTATACATGTATTGGCTACTATAGCCTTGTTCCCTATCAATTCCTGGAGGAAGTACATAAGGAATGGGAACTCGTTTCCCATTTTCTTCAATATTTACGGTTGAAACATTGAATGATGTTTGTTCGTCGCCTCCTGGAATGTATTCGCCATTGGTAAGCAATTCGGAATAATATTTTCTCCAATCCCCACGAACCAATTCAAAAGTAGCCATACGGCAGATAATAGGTTCCGAAAAGTCTTTCATGGCTACACGCATAAAACGAATGGAATTGAAGCCCTGAATGTTTCCAACAGTTTTCTGTGGCTCCCGAATTGGAACTTTAAATTGATACCATTTAACATCTGTACTACTTCCATCAGCCAAACGAACAGTGGTTGTATAAATATCTGAAATTGAATTTTCACCAATATTCATTTTGGCTGGATTCAAATCTATTAAATATTGATAATATCTTTCGTCTTCGCTGAGGGTATTGTCGCGGTTAATGTCTTCTACGTTTGGCAAGGTGGATGCCATAGTTGGGTACGATTCGGGGTTTTGGGCATCGGTAGGTGAGTTTCCCTCGGGGTTATTAAACTTTTTGTATCGGTCTAATATTTTTATATCATTTGCATCGTAATTTGAACCTCTGAAATAGTGATAGTTATCTGCTGATGGGTCGTTGTTTGCTTGTTGAAAAGCAGCAGAGGAAGAACCTAGATTCGGACTGTTTGAAATTTTATCCAGATAGCTTTCTTTAAAGAAAGTACGTTCGTTGACATCGCTTAGTCCATCGTATCCAACATCTTGATATTGACGAGATTCGGGGCTGTTGTCAAAGGCATTAACCAAGGCTTGCAAAGTAGGAACAACTCCCCAGATAGTAGTATCCACATTTTCCATTACGGCAGTGGTAGGCAATCCATTTTCAAAACTTTTTCGACCATCTCTCAGAATATCTTCGGAAACATCACCCAGGTGGATAAACATTTTTCCTCCATTATGATTTGGATTCAAAATAAAGGGATCCATCATCCAAAATTCGATGTACTCGATATTGGTTGCATCAAAATCAGTGGATTCGATTCGTCTCATGACACCACCCCAGCGCGATGACGGATTGTTTAAAGTTCCATCACTATTCAAGCCGGAAGAAATTCCAGAAATCGGATCAACATCATAATTGTAGGGTCCACGTTCGTTGGGGTAAAAAGCCAAGTTCAGAACAGCTAAGTTGGTAATTTGATTGGTTGGATTTTCTTTATTTGGGAAAACCTCTGTTTCTAAAACCTCACGGGCGTATGGGTGCGATAAATCTTCTTTGGTGATGTTGCTAGGAGAAGCACTGTTATTACGATAAAAAATGGGGTCAATAATATACCACGCAAATTTAGCTCTATTGATTCCATATTTTAAACCTGTTCCCGGTGCTGCTTCGGGCCATAGTTGAGGATCTGTTTGCCCTTGTGGGGTAGATGCTAAAAACCAAGAACCAATATTTTTAATATCGATGGATGATTTTGATCCTTCAAAGTCGTCAATATAGGTGGTTCCTGATTTACCAATGGCTCGAGAATGCCCTGGAATAAAATGAGCAAATTCACCATCAAATGTAATTTGTGATTCCGCTTTTGTGCTGTAAAATGGTAATTTATCTATTATTTTAGTCAATAATCTAGATTGAGTGCGGTAGGACAAATTCATTCCCCAAATTGTATTATTGATGGGTTCATCTCCATAGTTAATCTTTTGTGTAAAGGGGCGTTCACGAAGGTTTAAAATAGTAGCACCTACATTAAAATCCTTATTTATCACATGATTAATATGCATCCCCATCATCCTTTTGGTCTGAAAATTAAACATAGATTGACTTTCCAGCGAAATATTAATGGGAGTTCCAGAATTTAAAATTCCTTCGTTGATGATTTTAACTCGACCCAATGTGTAATCAACAGTATAGTCCACATTTTCAGTCAGTTTTATACCCCCAGCAGTAACGTTTACCGAACCTTGTGGAACGTTCATTGCATTGAGCGAAATTTCGGAACCAGATTGAGATTTATAAATCCCTTCAATGTAGAACTTATTCCTGTCGGGATATTGTTGAGCTTGTTGTTTGGTGAGAGTATACAGTGAATCAAAAGTATATCGATTGGCCCAAATGGTATCTCCAATAACGGTTCTTAAATCTTTGCCAAAAGGTTCCAGAACAGGGAAAAAGATGCGACCGTTGGAGGCTTGAATAGTTCCTCCCATGGTTGCTGCATTATCAATAAAGTCAAAAACTCCGTCGGGGAAAGGATCGCCTTGAAAGTTAATTTTATCAAGTCCCATCAGCCGAACCAAGGGAATCCCTTTTTGGGGTCCTTCGGTGAAAAATCCCGTCAAAACACCTCCCTCATCGCCACCATATAAAATGTTTAAGCGAAAATCTTCAGAATTGACCTGAAAAGCATTTAACGAATAAACGTTTTTCATCATTAAATTCCAAAGGGGGCTATGTGTATCCAATGAGGAACTTTTTAAAAGTTTTACGACCAAATTGCTCGGAGGAATAACTTCATTTGAAAATTCTCCCACTTGATATACGGCGGTGTCGCCAACAATTGTAAATTGGAAAGCGACGGCTAATACTTGATCGTGACTGAGCGTTGAGTTTAGAGAAACAAAACCAAGTCGAGAGTTAAAAGTATATTCATTGGGTTGAAGTTTACGAGCACTTTCCACTTTTTCAAAATCAACACCCGAAACCATTCCTCCCAAATAGGTTCGTAAATACTCCCCTACGGAATTAATACTACGTAAACGTGTCGTATCAAGCATAGGATTAGTTAGCAGATTATTTACGACATTATCGGGAATTGCTGGCACCATTGGATTGCCAATGATAAGTGGATTGTTTGGCTTGGCTTCTCCAACGTCAGTAAATGCAATAATATTTCTGTTCTCTTGCGTTGCGGCTCCAATATTGGTACGCCAAACTTCAATTTTTGTAATGTTAATGGGAGACGAAACCAAGGGTAAATCAGCTAAAAATCGGTTGTAATTCTCCCTAAAATATTGAGCGATAAAAAAGTGCTTATTCTCTTCATAATTATCCGCTTTGAAATTAAACTCATTTGTTTGGGCTCCTCCAGATACGGTAATATTTTGAGATTCTCCTTTTTGTTCCGAAAAAACAGCAGTAACAAAAGTTTTTCCAAATTGAAGTTGAGTTTTAACTCCAAAAAGACTTTGGCTTCCTTGAATTAATGTTGAATTTAGAGGCAAAGTAACATCTCCGGCTTCAATCAGTTTGATAATTTCGTCTTCTTTTCCTTCGTATTTTAATTTCAAGCGATTTTCAAATTCAAAAGTAGCCTCGGTATTGTAATTGGTTTTAAATTCAATTTTATCACCCACTTTCGCAATTACGCTCATTTGAATTTTTTCATCAAAATTGAAGTTCGTATTTCTTCTTTGACGAATATCGAGTGCTGGGTCATCTCTACGATTGTGAATGACCCCAAAAATAAGTTCTGCAGATCCACTGGGTTTAATGTCGATAGTATTACTTCCAAAAATAGTTTCAAAGAATTCTCCTCCAATTTTTAGCTGAGGAATAAGTCCACCACCACCACCTTGATTTGATATTTCGGCTCTTTCATTCCAATATTTTTGCAAACCTTGGTCAATATCATATTGACGATATTCGTCAAAAGACATAACTTGAGGAGTGCCGTATGGACGTCCACCGATTTTCTTTTGAATAATGTATTGATTATTCGCCGCATCATATTCAACATCCGTAGTTTGATTTGAAGGATCGCCTAAATAAAGTGGATGACCCTCCTCTCCCTCTTGAATGGGGAATTGTAAATCAGACCCTTTACCCGTATCGGTTGGATTGGGTATGGTTTGAAAATAGGATGTAAGTCCGCCATTTTGTATTTGTGGCGGCATTTTAAATGCAAATGAAAGAGCGTAAGATAAAATAATCGGTGCAAGAAAATATTTAAAAAGTTTTTCCAAGGTGTCAGTTTTTTTTGCGTTTTACTCTACTATAGCATCTTTAAGGCCAATTTTATTAAATTTTCAACACTTAAACTACTGTCTGTTTTCAGAATCTTGTTGAGTGCCGAGTCGGATGCCGGTTTTGAAAATCCTAAATGAACTAATGCAGTTAACGCTTGTTCTTTATTAGTATTGTGTACAACAGTCAAAATATTTCCAGTTTCGATGTTTTTTTCAAGTTTATCTTTCAGTTCAATTACAATTCGTTGAGCCGTTTTGATGCCGATCCCCTTTATGGATTGGAGCAATGATAAATTTTGACTGGTAATGGCTTCCACCAATTCGCTTGGCGACATCGCTGAAAGCATCATTCGAGCAGTATTTACTCCAATTCCATTAACGGTAATCAATTGACGAAAAACACTGCGTTCAACATCTGTAAAAAATCCGTATAAAAGATTCGTATCTTCCCGAATGACTTGGTGCATTAATACTTTAGTTTTGTTTCCAACATCTGGAAATTGAGAGTATGAAAACAACGACATTTGTGCAATATATCCAACACCATTGCAATTGATAACAATATGAGTAGGTGCTTTTTCTGTAATTAATCCTTCAATAAATTCAATCATTTTTCTGTATTTTGAATGTTCTCTACTGCCCATTTAAAGGCATTTTCTATCATTTCTACGGGGGGTTGTTCTATAAACCCATTTTCGATAAGAGCGTGAGTCATGTTTCGTGCATGTTCTATCTCTTTTTTGGCAATTTGATAAACCTCTTCGCGGGTCATTATAATTCGAGCTACACCGTCAGCAATGGCTTGCATAGCAACATCAGCCGCTTCATGTGCAAAAACATCAGTTTCGTCCATTGTAGGAACGATATATTCGGGATGAATGCCTTTTATTTCTGCAAATTTCGCCAATGAATGGGCTGCTGCAATTGCCATCTTGTCGGTAATTTTGCGGGCTCTTACAATCAAAGTGCCTTTTAAAATTCCAGGAAATCCAATAGAATTATTAACTTGATTTGGAAAATCGCCACGACCCGTAGCAACAATATAAGCTCCTGCCGCTTTAGCAGCATGAGGATAAATTTCAGGGACAGGATTAGCACAAGTAAAAACAATTGCTTTGGAATTCATTTGTTCAATCCATTCGGGTTTGATTATATCTGGTCCAGGTGCCGATAAAGAAATCAAAACATCTGCTTTGCTAAATGCTTCTTTAGGAGTTTGGAGTTTTGCTGGATTGGTTTTTTGACACAAATCCCATTTTAAATAAAATCGAGGGTCTTTTTCAATGTCTATTCTGTCTGAATGAAGAGTCCCTTTGTTGTCAAAAACAACCATATTTTCAGGTTTTGCTCCTTCTAAAAATAATAAGTGAGCAATAGTTGTATTGGAGGCACCAGCACCATATAAAACAATTCTTACATCTTCAATACGTTTTTCGACAAGTTTAAGTGCATTAATAACTCCAGCTAAGGTAACGCAAGCGGTTCCTTGAGCATCGTCGTGCCAAACTGGAATTTCACATTCATTTCTTAGCACATCTAAAACTTTGTAGCAATTGGGTTGCGAAATATCTTCCAAATTAATAGCTCCAAAGCTGTGCTGTACCATTTTTACAAAATCAATTATTTTATCTGGATTGTTTTTCCCTGTTTTATCTTTGCTATCAATGCAAAGAGCAACGGCATCAACGCCTCCAAGATATTTCATCAAATAAGCTTTGCCTTCCATTACGCCCAAACCACCAGCAGGAGTACAGTCGCCATCTCCCAAAACGCGAGTGGAATCGGAAACGACCGCTACTAAATTGCCTCTATTGCTGAGTGTATAAGAAGATTCTTGCTGGTCACGAATGGTTGTCGAAACTGAAGAAACGCCAGGAGTATACCAAACATTAAACCAGTTAAATCCACAAACAGGAGCTTTAGGAAGAGTTTGAATCTTTCCTCCATAAAACGCATGTGCTTCTTCAGATAGTTTTTTTAAAAACAAAGTTTTACATCTGGCTTTTTCTTCTTCCGAAAAATGATTCGGAAGAACTTGTTCGATGTTGTTCAGGTCTATATTTATCTTTTTTTTCATCAAATTTTTCATAACAGTTTAGTCGGTAAAATTACATGTTTTTTTGTAACCTCAAAACCTATTATATATTTTTGTATACTCATTTTTTATTTTTGGGCTTAATATGCTTATTTTATCCCATTTGTTGATATATTTTCTATTTTATTTATAGTAATTTCATTTTTTCACAAGAACGAATTGTTTTTTTTATTAGTTTTGTTATTATTTGTAAATTCCTAATAATTGATATTATGAAAGATTTTTTCCAATCCAGCAAAAGATGGCTATTTCCTGTTTTTATGCTTTCTTTAATCTTCATGGCTTCGTGTTATAAAGAAAAAGATTTCGATTTTAATAGAATGGCAAAAAATGAATACGAATCTGAATGGGCAATTCCGGTTATTCAAAAAAAATATTTCTTATCCGATATGATTGTTGACTCTAACAATAATATCGTTGCCGATAATAATCATTTTTTGAGCATTGTTCATTTTACAGGCGACTTGTGGACTGCCACAGCCGAAGATTTATTTATTCTAAATGATCAAATGGATTCTTATTCTGCCACTATTCCAGCCCCAGCAGTAGCGCCTGCTGATTATTATGAGTTTAATTTCAGCAACTCTGTGAATTTTGATTATGGTACTGTAAATGAGATTGATTCAATTCATTTAAAATCGGGATACATCCAAGCCATTATCAATACAAACATCAATCACAATTGCGAACTGACGGTCGAATTTCCCGAAATTAAAAACAGCACTACTCATCAAAATTTAATCTTGCATTTCCCCATGCAGGCTAGTGGGCACGCAAGCCCTGCTTCGGGGAGTAATACTTTTTCTTTAGTGAATTATAATGTAAAATTTGCTACTCCCAATCAATTGCAGGCAAACTATAAAATTAAAGTCTTTTCGGACGGACAGCCATTTGATATTCCCAACTATACTTTTAATTCCAATTTTAATATTAATGATCTGAAATTCAAAAGCATGTTTGGTTATTTCGGACAAGTAACCGACCACCTCACAGACACTGTTCCCATTAAGCTATTTAAACATCATCTTGAAAATAGTATCCAGCTAAAAGAGGTGAAAGCTCATTTATTAATGAAAAATTCTTTTGGAGCTCCTTTGCGATTTACGGTTAATAATTTTTCTATTTATACTGGTGGCGAAGAGCGTTTTGTGATGACTCCAGGGTATCAAGTGGAGGGGCCATTTCCAACTCTTCAGCAATTTGGGCAAACAGTGATGAAGACAGATTCAACTTTTCTCAATCCAAATGTTTTGGAAATATCACCTAAATACATGGCTTTTGATGCAATTGGTGTTTTGAATCCAGCCAATGATCCATTAATTCGTAATTTTGTAACGGATAAAAGCAAGTTTAGTATTGATGCTAGATTGGAGCTTCCGATGGAAGGAAATGTGAACTATTTTTCGTATATCGATACCATTGAGTTTTTCTTTGAAAATGTGGATCAACTTGAGTTTGCTAACTTTAAAGTATATATTGAAAATGCATTTCCCATCAATGCGGATATGCAAATTTACTTTACAGATACAGCTCACGTTGTTTTGGATTCTCTTTTGGTAAATCGAAGTTTAATACCGTCTGCTCAAGTGGGACCTGCTCCTCATTATTACACTTCAATTCCCGGGAAAAAAACATTGGATATCGTAGTTGACAAAACGAGATTAGAAAGATTAGCCCATTCAAAATGGCTTGTTGTATATGCTCGTCTTCGTTCATTTGATAGTCCAAATACTTTTGTGAAGCTATATTCCAATCAATATTTATATGTTACAGTTGGAACAAGAGTGAAAATTAAAGCTGAATATTAATTTGATTTTTAGTACTATGAAGAAAAATATATTTACCGTTGTTTTCTTGTTTTTTGCAATCTATTCAATGAATGCACAAGATCGAATGCTGACGCATATGCACAGCGTTCCACAAGCAAATAATAATAATCCTGCTTTTACAGTACCTTATAAATTTTATATTGGTTTTCCTGGCTTAAGCTCTATGAACGTCAACTTTCAGAATCCTTTTGCTTATGGGGATATTATAAAAAGGCGTTCGGATGACTCTTTATATGTTGACCAACAATCTTTTCTAAAAGCCTTTTCCAAAAACAACCTAACTTCCCTTGATTTAAAAGTGAATATCTTAGATTTTGGGTTTAGAGTTAAAAACAATTTTTTTACTTTTTCACAAAGTGTTAGAACCAATTTTGATTTTTCTTATCCAGGGGATATGTTTACATCTATCATCCCCCAAACCGTCCCCAATAATTCTCAATCCTCAATTCTCTATTCTCAATTGCGCGAAGCTCCTAATTAGTGCAAATTC